>JAYTOQ010000875.1:0-16589 GCA_043747665.1 Polyangiaceae bacterium
GAGGACCGCGCCGCCATGAGCGTGGTGCCGACCAGCAGCCCCGCCGTGAAGCCCGTCGAGGTGCCGTGGTTGCCGCGCAACGAGCTAGTCACCATCTTCGATCCCGCGACACCCGCGCCCGGGGCCGATGCGTTCCGCTGGTTCTTCTTCGCCGCGAGTCCACCGTGGAGCTCGACGCGCCACTCGCTGTCGAACGTGCGCGATCTCCAGAAGGAGACGCTGGTGAAGCTGAGGAACGTCTACTCGTTCTTCACCATCTACGCGAACATCGACGGCTTCGATCCCAGCGCCAACGCCAGCGCCAACGCCAGCGCCAGCGCCAGCGATCCGAAGAAGCGCTCCGAGATCGACCGCTGGATCCTGAGCGAGCTCAATTTGCTCGTGCTTGGCGTCACCGCCGATCTCGACGCGTACGACGTCTACACGGCGACCGGGAAGATCACGTCGTTCGTCGACGCGCTCTCGAACTGGTACGTGCGTCGCTCGCGCGACCGCTTCTGGCGGGCCAAGGCGGCCGACGGCACGATGGACGCCGACAAGCGCGCGGCCTACGAGACGCTCTACGAGGCGCTCGTGACCCTCGCAGGTGTGATGGCGCCGTTCACGCCGTACCAGTCGGAGGCGATGTACCGGAACCTGGTCGTCAAGGGAGCAGGGAAGGGCGCGTCGGGTGAGGCGCGCGAGAGCATTCACCTGACGTCGTTCCCGGAGGCGAACCCGGCGCTGATCGACAAGACGCTCTCGAGCACACTGAGGGCGGTGCGCGACGTGGTGAGCCTCGGCCTCCAGGTCCGCACGCAGGGCAAGCTCAAGGTGCGCCAGCCGCTGTCGGTCGCGAAGGTGATCCTCGCGGATACGCAGCTCGCAAACCGACTCGCGCCCTACGTCGACATGATGAGGGACGAGCTCAACGTCCTCGCCGTCGAGATCGTCACGAAGGGCGCCGACGAGTACGTGACCTACCGCGTGAAGCCAAACTTCCGAACGCTCGGTCAGAAGGGCATGGGGGCCCAGGCCCAGCAGCTCAAGAAGTTCATGGCCGGCATGTCCGCCGTCGATGCGCAGGAGCTGGTGGCCGACGTCCTCGAGCACGGAAAGGCGGTCGTCGACCTCATCGAGATCGAGCAGGCCGACCTCGAGGTGGGCTTCGACGCGAAGGAGGGCTACGCGGCGGCGGGAGAGCGCATCGGCGTCGTGGTGCTCGACACGCGTCTCGACGACGAGCTTCGCGATCTCGGGTACCTGCGCGAGCTGCTCAATCGCGTGCAGACCGCCCGGAAGGAGACCGGTCTCGACTTCGTCGATCGCATCCACGTACGGGTGGCCGGCAGCGAGCGCGTCGCGCGCATCGCCGCGGCCCATGCCGAGTCGATCAAGAGCGAGTGCCTCGCCATCGCTCTCGACGTCGGCGCGCCCTCGGACGGATCCGTGCCGGCTCGCGAGGTCGATGTCGAGGGCGACAAAGTGCAACTCTGGATCTCGAAGGCGTGACGCTGCGCGCGTGTGTCAAGGACGATCCCGTCCCGAGGCGCGCGTAACACGCGCGATCATTTCGGTCGCGAGCGGTCCGATCGCGCGCGACCTTTGACGTTCGTCTGGTATGTTCAGCGCGCGAGGCCGAGGGCGGGGAATGGCAACACAGAACCTCAAAGCGAAACGAAGTGAGTCGCTCGCGCAGGGGCCCGCTTCCAGCGAGCGCGGACTCTTGTCGAAGGCGGCCTCCGAGTCGAGGTCGACTCGGGCGGCGACGAAGCCCTCGGTGGCGCGTGCAGAGGTCGTCGACAAGACGACCCGTGCTCGCTTCGAGTCCGAGCTCGATGCTGCGCTGAAGCGCAAGCCGACGAACGAGGTCAAGCTCGCCGGCGCCCTCCGCGCCGTCGCAGCGCTCAGCCCTGCGCTCCGTGGCGCGCTCGTGGACGCCACGCAGATCATGGTTCGGCGTGGCTCGTACACGCGGGAGATCTACGGCGCGTGCCTGCGCACGCTCGCCGAGGCCGAGGACCGCAACGTCCCCGCGCTGCTCAAGTCGGCGCTCGCCTCCGACGACGCAGGCGGCAACGCCACGCTCAGCGCCGCGTGCTTCTGCAAGGACGGCTCGCTCGCCGCGCCGCTCGCGAAGCTCGCCGCGAGCCGCCAGTCGCATCTCGCGTTCGGGGCCGAGACCGCACGCGTGTGTCGCAGAGAGTCGAACGGCGCGCACCTGTCCGCCATCGCGCCGATGATCAAAGAGAGCCACCGCATCGCTCTCTGCGTCGAGCTGTTCGTTCCGCTCGCGCGCAGCGCGCCGGTCCCCGTCCACGTCGGGCCCGCGCTCGGTGTGCTTCGGGGCGCCGAGCGTCATCTCGGTCGCTGGCTGGTGCTCGCTGACGTCGCCGCGAAGGCCGGTGATCTCGGACCCCTCGAAGAGGCGACCGCCAAGTCGCTCGTCGGACCCTCCAGCGCGCGCGCCGCATGGTCGCTGGTCGCGTGGGCGCTCTCCGAGACGCGCTCCACCGTCTCGCACGGCGGCTACTACGCAGGGGGCGCCGGGCTCGCTAGCGTCGCGCCGCCGTCGACGCGTCCGACCGTCGAGCTCGTCGCGCGCCTCTCCGATCGGCCGAGCGCCGATCGCGACACCACGTTCCTCTTCCGCATGGCCCGCGCCCGCGCGATGAGCTGCAAACCGATGCTCGAAGGGCTCGTGAAGGGCGTTCCCCTGGCCGACGAGGTCGCGGTTCGCGCCGCCTCCTACCTCGCGCGCGACCACGCACGCGCCGACATGCGCGAGGCGATCCTCGACTGCGCGCTGAACGCCAAGCGCGACGAGCTGCGCGGCTTTGCGGTCGCCGCCCTCTGGGACACCGGTGACGAAGGCGCCCGCAACAAGGCGCGCGAGCTCAGCGACGAGCTCGGCGCATCGCGCTCGATCTCGAGCGTCGCCTGGGGCGCGCTCGTGCGGGCCGCGCACTCGGGCGCGATCGGCAAGAACGATCCGAACTTCGTCGTCGCCGCCGAGACGCCGTTCCGGTGGATCCAGTGGGGCTGGCTCGAGTGAGCGCGGAGCGAGCGCGCGACTGAGCGCGCGTACCTTGTAGGACAGCACGAGGCGCGCTCCGATTCGTGGTGCTACGCTTCGATCGTTGCGTCTTCGACTCGTCGTCGCGGGAGTGTCGCTCCTTCTCGGTGGTGCTTGCGTCCTCTCGCATGCGCCGGCGGCAGCCCAGCCCAACCCGGCGACGCGCGAAGCAAAGACCGTCGGCGGCGCGCGTGCGCGCGCCCTCGAGGGGGCCGCGACGCGCACCGCGCCGGCGCTCGGGCCGAGCGGCCCCATCGAGCACGTGGTGCTCATTGCGGACCGCGATGACGACGACGCCGACGACAAGCCTGACGGCGACGCGGAGATCGTCGCGCCGAACGCGCGCGTCGACGCTGTCACCCTCGACGCACGCTATGCCGGCGCGATCCTCACGCCGCAGTCGGGTCACGAGAGCGCGCGCATCATCGCCGGCGGCAAGCCCATCCCATGGGGGCAGCGCGTTCCCGCAGGCGCGCAGCTGCAGGGCATCGCGGTCGGCCATGTGACGGTGAACGCGCGTGCGGCGAAGCGAGAGTGGACCCTCTCCATCGACGTACACGGCGTCGGCATCCGTGACGGCGCGAAGAAGCCCGTCGACCTCGCTCGTGCGCGTGCATCGATCGAGCGCATGCCCCCGGCACGTGTCGACCTGGCCGACGCCGACCACACCTACGACGACCCCGACGCGCTCCGCGTGCTCACGACGGCGCCCGAAGGCAGCAACTCGCTCGGCGCACTCACCGTCGATTCGCTGTCGGCAGACGGCGCGACGCTCGACCTGATCCGCGACGTGAAGCTGCTCTCCGTCGCCTGCGATCCCGGCGTCGCGTCGGGCGCGACGTGCTCGGCGAGCGCGCCGCTGCGGCTCGTCGTGGACGACGTCGATCGCTCGCATCCGCTGGTCGCGACGCGTTCGCTGCGCGCGGAGGTCGGCGGAGCGCTCGTCGTGCGCGACAGCTCGGGAAAGAAGCTCCAGGCCATCCGCGTCGCTGGTCCGCGCGCGTCGGCGGTCGGTCCCATCGGACGTCATCGGCTCACCATCCATCCCGTCGTCATGCGCTTTGCGGCCGGCGGTGCGCCCGCGGTCGGCGGCACCGATGCCGGCGCCATCGCCGCGCTTCGCCAGGAGCTCGCGCTCGCATCGGCGACGTGGGGTCAGTGCGGGATCTCGTTCGGCCCGGTCTCGCAGATGGATGTGAAGGTGGTGAGCCCTCCGCCGCCTTACCTGGTGGCCATCGGCGACGACGTCGGCATGCCCGCGAGCGGCGGTGAGCTGCGGTTCAAGGTCGACGGCCGTGCCGTGACCATCATCACCAAGAAGGGCTGGTCGACGAGGCAGGTTGCCCTCGAGCTTCAGCGCAGCGCGCAGCGCACGGGTGTGACCGCCGTCATCTCGGAGAACGCGCGCATCGGACCGGGCGCGGCGCCGAGCGTCGATGTCGCGATGAAGCGCGCCGACGGTCAGCTCTCGACCGTGGAGCTGCTCTCGTCATCGGACTCCACGCTGAGCGTGAACGTGGGCGCCGTCGATCTCACCGACGGCCTCCAGCACTTCGGCGACACCGACTCGGTCGCCGGTACGCTGGAAGAGCGTGCGCTCGTGAAGGCCGTCGACGACGGTGATCCGCAGACCATCGAGCTCGTGGTGATCCCGTTCTTCTCGGGCGGCGGTCGTATCGGCGAGTCGTTCATCGCGAGCGATGGGTCGAGCATGCGCAACGTCGTCATCATCGATCGCGCGGGAGTGCGCGCGCGACGTACGAGCCTCACGCTGGCGCACGAGCTCGGGCACGTGATCCTGGACGAGCCGGGTCATCCGGACGACTACGGCATCGACACTCCGACGTTGCTCATGGACTCGGACGCGTCGGACTCGTCCCCGTTTGGCCCGCGCCGCCTGACCGTCGACGAATGCGGCCGCGCCATCCGCCAATCCGGCCCCACCGCCCGCCTCCCGCTACTCACCGAATGGCCCCTCACCGCGATGCGATACCCGCCGCGCAACTGATCGTCAGTTCGGGTTGATGTCTTTCAGGTCGGTGCCGGCGGCGTAGGCGTAGGAGACGAAGGCGTCGAAGCCGTACACCAGCACGCCGACCGGGAAGTCCGACTGCACCCGATGAACGCCGTCGTTCTGGCGGCCCGGGAGCACGTTCTTCGGGGACGGCTGGCTGGGGTCGATGGCCGGGAACGACAGCTGGCAGCGGTACACCACGAACGCGGGATTCGGAGCCTTCCTCGCCTTCGCAGTGAGACCGTCGGCGGGCGCGAGCTCGCAGACCTTGCCGTCGACCGGCAGCCCGTCGATGAACACCTGCGCGCCGAACGGAGCCGTCAGCACGAGGAAGTCGAACGCGTACTTGTCGGGCGTCAAGAGAACGTACTCGCTCCGCCACTGCTCGACGGCAGGCACGAACGTAAGGCTCGGGTCGCCGCCGGGCAGCCCGCGCACCACGCCCGCCGCCTCCTGACTCGCCTGTACGTCGGCCACCAGGACCGGCTGCGTCGCGGTCATCACGAAGTCCTGATGCGCGACGATGGTGACGTTCTTTCCTTCACCGTCGAGATCGATGGCATCGAACGGCGGCGGGAGCGTCGTCGTGATCTTGGTCATGCCGGTGCGCGTCGCGACCACGCGATAGAACTCCGGCTCGTCGAACAGCGAGATCGACGCGCCGGCCTCCATGACCGCCTTCGAGCGGTTCGGCACGCGTCCGACGACGTAGCGCTTGCCTGCAGCGCGGATGGGGAGCGCCTGCTGCTCCAGATGATCGGCGCAGCACGACCGGCTGGCGATCGTCGAATAGAAAGGCGCATCGCTCGCCTCACTGCCCACGAAGACCGCGACCGGCCCCGAGGAGTCGACCAGGGACCCGGTGAAGTCCGCGTTGAAGTTGCCCGTCTCGAGGTTGAGCACCTCGAACGGCTGGAGAACCGCGTCGAATTCGCCGCCGGCGACGACGCCGCCCGGGATGGGACCGCCGCCCACGATGCGCGCCGTCGTCTTCACGTGCACGTGCGTGTCCGGCTGCGTCCCGACGACGGTGAGGAACGCCCGCAGATCGGTGCCGAAGTTCTGATCGGGATTCTCGCTGGTGGCGATGGTCTGTGGCCACGACGCGATCACGTACGACCGACCACCACCGCCGCCCAGCGCGGCGGTGGGAAAGAGGAGCGATGCGTCGTTCGAGAACACGCTCACGTTCTCGAGCGGGTTGAACTGGTACGCGACGATCGGCACGTCCGAGCGCACGCGAAACGCTCCGCGTGACAGCGCGGTATGCGTGCCGGTATTGAAGGTACCCGGGGCCGATCCGTCGACCTCCTTCGGACCGAGCTTGAACACCTCGAGGCTGCGGGGACCCACGCGCGCCGTCGACACCGTTCGCGCGAGCTGCGGCGCACCGACCGGAGCCGTGTCTTCCTCGACGATCACGTTGGCCACGAGATCGGGCTCGGCATTCGACACGACGACCGCATATTGCTGGGCCGCGGCGTTGCCCTGGGACGTCACGGCGTTGTCGAGATCGACCGCCCAGTACTCGCAGCCGACGTTGGAGTGCTGGATCGCCGCCTCGTCGCACAGGTTCTTGCAGACGCCTTGGCGGCACGCGATTCCCTTGTCCGAAGCGCACGTCTCGACCTTCGGCTTCGTCTGTCCGTCCTCGCTGCAACGGAGCACGTCGAAGCCGTCGCACAGGGCGGCGCTCGGCAGACACGGCGTGCAGCGGAGGAGACCGGGCGCGCAGGAAAACCCGCGCGCTCCACAGTCGTCGAGCGTCACGCGGGTACCGCTCACGCAGCGGGAGAGCGTGTTGCCACCGCATTCGACGACGCCTTCGGTGCAGGGCACGGCGCCCGGATCAGGCACGTCGCGGTACGCCGGATCGAAGTGACAGGAAGCGGCGGCGATCACCATCGCGCCGAGCGCGATCATCGGGGACCCACGCATCAGTACACGCCGACCAACGCATCGAACGCCTGCGCGCTCCACGAGCCCGGCGTCAGCTGTCCCTGACGCATGGTGCCGTAGGAGAAGCCCGCGATGCGGCCGACGCGAACCGTCGTCTCGATCGGTCCGCTGACGAGGCCGAGGCTGTCGGGGCCAGGGAGCGCATGGAGGTCGGGAACGTCGAACGACGTCACGCCGCCCGGCGCTGCGATGGTCCACGAGACGAGGCCGTTGCCCGACGCGATCCGGATGACCTCGACATCCGCGCCGCTGGGCATGCCAGAAGACATGACGGAGAACTGAACGTGCGTTCCATTCCATGAGCCGCTCGCCGGCTCACCGAGGATGGGGATGCCGAGGAATCCGCCGAGCGACACGGGGTCGTTCGCGTTCGCGGTGCGGATCAGCGAGACGACGCTCGCGGGGCGCTGGAGGCTCGCGCCCGTCGCGGCGATGCCGCCGAGGACATACTGCTCGCCGGCGATGCCGTGATCGAGCGAAGGCACACCGACGAACGGCATCAGCGCTGGGGCGGGGTAGGGGACCACCTGCACGCCGCGCGGCAGGATCACGAAGCCCTGCGCGCCGAACGTCATCGCCAGCGTCGATGCGAAGCGATCCGGCCCGCGATTCGTGGGGACGGGCGGCTGCGGCGCGACGGTGACCTGGTGATCGAAGAGAATGTCCATGCTCACGTCGACGCCCGTGACCCGGCTCTGTGCTGGCACCGAGATGCCGCGCGCGACGCCCATCGCATACGGCACGAAGCGGGGCGGATCCTCGCTCCGGTCCTCGAGGCCGGCGAGGATGTAGATCGACACGTTCCCGGGAAAGACGACGAGACCGAACTTGTAGCCGCTGGTTCCGGTCGTATCGGGCGTGATGGCCTCGCTCGCGGGAGGAAGCTGGAAGCCATCGCTCGACGACGACGCCGCCTCGAACACGTACGCAGCGCGGCGCTCGGTGGGCTTCGTCGGCCCCGGCACCGTGCTCCATCCGGTGCGCTGGAACTCGGCGCCGCCGGGGAAGACGAGCTGCCCCTCGACGACGCCGCCGAACTTGCCGCCGTTGCCGCCGGTCGAAGGCGGGTCACCGTTGAGGCTCGCGCAGGCCACGTCGAAGACGAAGGGCATGTAGACGGTGACGGTGTCGACGGGCACGTCGACGTAGGTCACGGGTTGATGGCACTTCGCGGCGACCGTGATGGTGGACTTGGTGCCCGGCAGGCCATTGAACTCCGTGACGCCGGTGCTCGCGGTCTGCTGCACCACGCCGGTCGCGAGGGAGCCACCCGCGACGACGTAGGCGCCGGGGATGGGCATGCCGGTCGCCGAGTCGAACGCGAGCACGCGCATGCGCCCCGCGAACGCGCCGCCGGAGAGGCCACCGCGATAGCCGTCGGGCGAGTCGCTGTAGCTGAACGCGTCGCGAGCCTGCGTCATGGTGCTGTCGGACTCGATGACGGTCACGTCCTTCGAGCCCGGCGACCCGGGAGGCGTGACGCACTCGGCGGTCTTGCCGTCGCTGGTCGGCGTGAGGCACTCGGCGCCGCCGATGGTGATGTTCAGCGGCGTCTTCCAGGGCGCTCCGGCGTTGGTCAGGCGGATGCGAGTTCCGCCGCTGGTCGCGCCGCTGTCGGGAACCACCACGAACGAGTCGTAGAAGAAGCCCTTCTGGAGCACGCGCTCCTGCGCAGTGGCGTCGTCGCGGATCTTCACGTCGACCCAGCCCGGCGTGTTCGACGGCGTCACGATGACGGCGCGCGTGGGATCGCCCGCGACGGTGGGAACCTCCTTGTCGTTGAGGAAGACGCGCAGCTTTGGCGTGAAGCCGCGGCCCGCGAGCCTCGCCGTGGTGCCTCCGCCGTAGGGTCCGTGCGAGGGCGTCAGGCCGTAGAGCGCGAACGGATCGCCGAGATCGACGTCGCTGCGCTGGAGGCCGGCGTCGCCCGAGAGATCGGTCCCGGTGCCGGTGCCGGCGTCGTCACCGTCGGAGAGCGCAGGCCCCGAGCCCGGGAGACACGCGCTCGCCACCAGCATGACGAGCACACCGAATCGGACGGTCAGGGCAAGACGCTGCACCCGTCGAGGTTACGCGGGGCCGTCGCCCGGCGCCACCGCAGCGGTCTTCACGAATGCTTCAGCCACCGCGCGCGGCACGGCGCAGGATGTCGATGGCAATCGCCTTGCGGCCGGTCGCCGGTCGCGCTTTCTTGCGCGCCTCGGCGCGATCGGCGCGGTCGGCGACGGCCACGGCGGCGAGGCTCACGCCGCTCTCCGGTGCGGCCTCGGAGAGCATCTGCAGCGCGGCCGGCGGGATGTCGAGACCGGCGTTGGGCCCGACGCATGCCGGGCAACCGAAGTCGCAGGCGCAGCCTTCGACGAGTCTTAGCGCGCGAGCGATCAGCACCTCGCGCTGTTCGAAGATGCGCTCGGCGAGGCCGATGCCTCCCGGCGTTTGCTCGTAAATGAAGAGCGTCGGACTGTAGCCGGGCGCGGGACCGCCACGGATCTTGCGCGGGACGACCGGCGGCGCGTCGGCGTCGGCGGTCTCGCCTCCGTCCTCGTCGAGCGCGGTGTCCCCGAGCGTGCATCCGAGATCGCGCGGATCGCACATGAGCGCGAGCGTGGCGACGGTCTCGAGCGCAATCCCGGCGCCGCGGAGGCCGTCGATGGCGGCAGCACGCCCCTGCGGGATCTGCGTGCAGACGCTCTCCGGCACAGTCAGCCAGAACGAGGTCGTGTGCATCTGCATCTCGGGCAGACGTACGTCGCCGTAGCCGGCGTTCTCGTGCGTGTAGAACTTGATCTTCTTGTAGCCAACCACCTTGTCGACGACCGACACCTCACCCCAGCCCGTGGGCCACGGATCAGGATGCGGCGGATCGATGAGCGCTGCCGGTCCGGTTCCGAACTCCTCGAGGACGCTGACCGTGGTGTAGGTCATCGCGTCCGTCCAGTAGTCGGGCTTCACCTTGCGGACGAACGCCTTGTGGTTCTCGTAATCGAACTTCTCGACCTGCCAGCACTCGCCGTCGTGCTGGTAGATGGCCTGCTCGTGAACCATGGTGTGCGCGCCGCGCCAGTCGATCTCGGCGATGGTCAAGTCCCGCTCGGCGTCGATGATGACGACGTTGTCCCAGCCGATCGAGCGCAGCGAGACGTTGTTGGCGGGATACACGTCGGCCGCCCAGTGGAACGTGTCATTCGATTCGTGCAGCACCTTGTGAGCGACCAGGAACTCGAGCGCTGCCGAGGTCTCGTCCTTGTCGAGCGTGCCGTATTCCTCTCCGCGGCGGAAAGGCAGCTCGAAAGCGCCACATTTCAGGTGCTGGATGACGATCTCGGGGTTGTCGGCGTCGATGCGCGCCTCCTCGACGGGCGCGCCGAGCAGGTATTCGGGCTCGCGCGCGAGGAACTGATCGAGCGGCGCGCTCGACGTGACGAGCACGCAGATGCTCCGCTCGCCGCGGCGTCCGGCGCGCCCGAAGCGCTGCCACGTCGCGGCGACCGAGCCCGGGTAGCCGGCGCAGATGACCGCATCGAGGCCGCCGATGTCGATGCCGAGCTCGAGGGCGTTGGTGGCGACGACGCAGAGCACCTCGCCGGCGCGGAGCCTCCGTTCGATCTCGCGGCGCTGCTCGGGGAGATAACCACCGCGGTAGCCCATGATGCGCGAGGCATCGATGTCGGGCGCGACCTTGTCGCGCAGGTAACGGAGCATGACCTCGACGTTGTTGCGCGACTGCCCGAACACGATGGTGGGCACGTGAGCGCGCACGAGATCGGTGGCGAGCATCACCGCTTGCTTCACGTAGCTCGCGCGGATGCCGAGCTCGGCATTCACCACCGGCGGGTTGAACATGAAGACGCGGCGCTCGCCCTGCGGCGCGCCGTTCTCGGTGATGGCGATGAGCTCGTGCTCGGAGCCGGGCGCCGTGTCGTCGATCCCGAAGATGCGCGCGGCGTGCTCGCGCGGATTGCCGATGGTGGCGGTGGCGCCGATGAGCACGGGGCTCGAGCCGTGGAACTTCGCGACGCGCATCAGGCGGCGCAGCACGTTCGCGACGTGCGATCCGAAGACGCCCTTGTACGTATGCAGCTCGTCGACCACGACGTACGCGAGGTTCTGGAACGTCCGCGCCCACGCGGTGTGGTGCGGGAGGATGCCGGCGTGCAGCATGTCCGGATTCGTCAGCACGATGCCGGTTCGCTCACGAGCGGCACGGCGCGCGTCACCGGGCGTGTCACCGTCGTAGACCACCGCCCCCGCCTCGAGCCCGCTCGCGCGCATGATCTCGCGGAGCCCAGCCTCCTGATCGCGCGCGAGCGCCTTCGTCGGATAGAGGTAGAGCGCGCGCGCGTCGCGATTCTCGATCATCCGCGACAGAACGGGCAGGTGAAAGCAGTAGCTCTTGCCGCTGGCGGTGGGCGTGGCGACGACCAGCGCCCGCGTCCGCGGATCGCGCGCCGCGGTAAAGGCCCGGGCCTGGTGCTCGTAGAGCTCGCTCACGCCGCGACCGCGGAGGGCGAACGCGAGCTGCGATGGAAGGCCCGGCGGCAGCGGGGCGGTCTTCGGCTCGCGGCCGGGAACGGTGTGGTCGGCCGTGAGGCACGGCTTCACGATCCGGCTCTCGAGCCAGTCCTCGACGACCGCATCGACGCCGCGCGCGGTCTTCCACGGGATCCGGCTCTTCCTGGGCATGCTGAACATCCAAGCAGTCTTTTGTCGCCGGAACAAGCCGTGACAGCCCGCAGCCGATTGAGTACGGTTCGCGATTCGTCGCCTCCTGTAGAGGACAGGGTGCTGAACATGCGCTCCCCAGCCCGATGACCGACCCGACCGAAGCAACCCACGAATCGACCGAAGCCCCGGCCCCGATCGGTGAGCCCCCGCCGGCGAAGGAGACCGCATCGGCGGAGATCGTTCAGGGCGAAGGCATCACGGCGCCGCCCGCAGCGGAGAGCGCGGTGCTGGCGCCGGAGCCTCCGATCGCGCCCGACGTGCCGCGCATCGAGCGACCCGCGGGGACCTCGCGCGCGATCCCCGAGACGATGCTCGGACCGCGTCCGTCGCCGTCGTTCCTCGCGGTGGTGTCGATCGTCTCGCTCGCATCGGACATCATCACCAAGCTCTGGGCGGAGAAGCGGCTCGAGGGTTACCCGGGGTACATCAACGTCTCCGAGAACCACCTGATGTTCGTCCTCGCGAAGAACAAGGGCGGCGCGTGGGGGCTGCTCCAGGGCCAGAGCGAGAACGTCCGCCGGCCGTTCTTCTTGCTCGTGTCGGTGGCGGCGATCGCGTTCATCGTGACGCTGTATCGCCGCCTCCAGCCGCGCCAGCACGCGCTGAAATGGGGGCTGCCGCTCGTCCTCGGCGGTGCGCTCGGCAACGTCTTCGACCGCATCCGTTACGGGTACGTCATCGACTTCATCGACTACCGCGCCGACTGGATCAAGAAGCTCAACGAGCTGGTCCAGAAGAAGTACCCCGCGCACATCGTGACCGACCACTGGCCGACGTTCAACGTGGCCGACATCGCGATCTGCGTGGGCGTCGCGCTCATGGCCATCGACATGCTCACCTCGCGTCGCGGCAAGAAGGCGCCGCTCACCGCGGACGTGCCCGTCCAGCCCCCCGAGCCCGTCCAGCCCCCCGAGCCCGCCCAGCCTGCCCAGCCGAGCACCGGCGCCGACGTGCCGCTGCTTGTCGGCGAGGCCCATGAGCCCGCGCTCGCCGCAGAAGCCAGCGCCGGGGCGACGGCCGCGAGCACGACGGCCACGAGCACCGCGACGGAACCGAAGACCGCCGAGCCGACCTGACTCGCACGCTCATCTCTTGGGCGCATTCTCTGGGGGAGCCGATGAACGACGAGACCGCCGCGAATCAGGACGAGCTCACCTTCGATCGCGCCGAGTTCGCCACCGCCGGGGACGCCGCGCCGTCATGTGCATTGTGCAAGCGTGCGCTCGGCAGCAGCTACTTCATGGTCAACGCCGCGATCACCTGCGAGGACTGCCATCACCTCATCGCCACGCGGGTGTCGGAGTCGAGAGGCGCACGTGCGTTCTTCCGCGCTGCTGCGTTCGGCGCCGGCGCGGCCGTCGCCGGCTCGATCGCCTGGTACGCCGTCGCGAAGATCACCGGCATGGAAATCGGGCTCCTCGCGATCGCCGTCGGATGGGCGGTGGGCAAGGCGCTCCGCCACGGCGCGCGCGGGCCCGGCGCGAAGCGCTACCAGGCGCTCGCCATGCTCCTCACGTATCTGTCGATCACCGGCTCGTACGTTCCGCTCGTCTGGAAAGGCGTCACCGACGTGCAGGCCGAGAAGCCGGCAACGACCGCCACCGCGAGCACCGCTTCCGGAGTGAACGGCGCTTCCACGGTGCCGGGCGCAGCGTCGCCCGAATCCACGCCCTCACCGACCACGGCAACGACGGACGGCGCGCCGCCGAGCGCAGGAGCGCCAGCCCCCGCCGAGGGACTCGTCGTCATGGTGCTCACCGTCATCGTGGTCCTCGGGCTGTCGCTCGTCGCGCCGTTCCTCGGCGGGGCCTCCAACATCCTTGGCATCATCTTGATCGGGATCGCGCTCTACGAAGCGTGGAAATTCAATCGCTCCGCGCCGCTCGTCATGGACGGACCGCTTCGCACCAACGCCCCGCAGCGCGTGGCGCCGCCTCCGCCCGCGGCGGTCTGACGTGATGGCGGCCGCGCTCAGGCCGAGGACGTGCCCGGAGTGCGCAGCCGACGTCGGACCGGCGGCGCTCGCGTGCCCGCGCTGCCATCGCCTGGTGCATCGCGACGCGCTGAAGGATTTTGCGACGGCGGCCGAGCTGGCCACTGTCGCCGGTGATCCGAGCGGCGCGCTCGCGGCGTGGCGTAGCGCGCTCGTCCTCCTCCCACCGCGCTCACGCCAGCACGAGCAGGTCCTCGCGAAGGTGCAGGCGCTGAGCCGTGCCGTTGCTGCCGGCGCGGGGTCGAGCGCTCCGCAGCCGTCGGCGGGAGCGGCGAGCAAGGGCGGCAAGAAGCCGCTCGCCGCGGGCGGCCTCACCGGCCTCGCGCTCCTCGCGTGGAAATTCAAATTCGCGATCGCATTCGTGCTGACCAAGGGCAAGCTGCTGCTCCTCGGGTTCACGAAGCTGAGCACGGTGCTCTCCATGGCCGTGTCGCTCGGCGTCTATGCCGTCGCGTTCGGATGGAAGTTCGCCGCGGGGCTTCTCCTTTCGCTCTACGTGCACGAGATGGGGCACGTCGCTTCGCTCAGGAAATTCGGCATCGCCGCGAGCGCCCCGATGTTCGTCCCGGGCTTCGGCGCGTTCGTGCGGCTCAAGCAGTACCCCGTGAACCCGGCAGAGGACGCGCGGGTGGGCCTCGCCGGACCCATCTACGGCCTGGGCGCCGCGCTCTTCGCCGGCTTGCTCGCGTGGGTGACCGGATCGCAGGTGCTCTTCGCGATCGCGAAGACCGGCGCGTGGATCAACCTCTTCAACCTCGTCCCCGTCTGGCAGCTCGACGGAGGCCGCGCCTTCCGCGCGCTGACGAAGCAGCAGCGCTGGCTGGTGGTCGGCGCGCTCGGTGCGATCTGGTTCCTGAGCGGCGAGAGCATCATCGTCCTGCTTCTCCTCGGCGCGATCTTTCGCGCCCTCGAGAAGACCGCGCCCGCCGAGGGCGATCGCCGCGCGCTCGTCGCATACGTCGCGCTCGCCGCGATCCTCGCCGCGCTGTGCCGCCTGGTCGTCACCACGTGACGACGCGACGTTAGTGACGGCGTAGGCGCGCTTACAGCTTGCCGGCGCGGAGCAGGCGCTCGGCGAGATCGGCACGGCGAAAGCGCCGCGAGCGCTCCGCGAGCACGATGCCCTCGAGGTGCTTGAAGGCGCTCTCGACGTCGTCGTTGACGACCAGGTAGTCGAAGAAGCCGTAGTGCTCGATCTCGACCTTGGCCGCCTCGAAGCGGCGCTTCACGACCTCTTCGGTCTCGCTCGCGCGACCGCGGAGGCGGCGCTCGAGCTCGATCATGGACGGCGGCAAGATGAACACGGCGACGGCGTCCGGCTGCTTGGCGCGGATCTGGCGCGCGCCCTGGTAGTCGATGTCGAAGATCATGCCCGCGCAGCCCGGCTCCGAGCGCGCGCGCTCGATCTCGGCGTGCGAGGTGCCGTAGCAGTTGCCGTGCACCTCGGCCCACTCCACGAAGGCCTCGCGCTCGACGAGCTCGTCGAAGTCGTTGCGGTCGATGAAGTGGTAGTCGCGCGCGTCGTTCTCGTTCGAGCGCGGCTTGCGCGTCGTGTGCGAGACACTGAAGCGCAGGGCAGGAAAGCGCTCCTGGAGCTTGCGCGTGAGGGTCGTCTTCCCGGCGCCGCTGGGCGACGAGAGGATGAGCAGCAAGAAGGGATCGACCATCACGGTGGCGGCATCATACCAGAGCTTGGGCCGTCACTCGACGTTCTGGACTTGCTCGCGCATGCGTTCGATCTCCGCCTTCAGCTCGACGACCGAGTGCGCGATTCCGGCATCCTGGCTCTTCGAGCCGATGGTGTTGGCCTCGCGGGCCATCTCCTGGAGCAGGAAATCGAGGCGACGGCCCACCGCGTCCGAGCTGACGAGCAGGGTCTCGAAGTGCGTCGTGTGGCTCTCGAGGCGCGTCAGCTCCTCGCAGATGTCGACGCGGTCGGCAAAGAGCGCGATCTCCTGCTCGAGCCGACCGGGGTCGACCTCGACGTCGCTCGCGGCGCGGAGGCGCTCGGCGCGCTCCTTGAGCTTCTTCTTGTAGTGCTCGACCACCTGCGGCGCGCGCTCGGTCACGGATAGCGCGAGCTTTCGCACGGTGACGAGGCGCCGGACGATGTCGTCACCGAGGGCGAGCCCCTCGCGCAGCCGCATGGCGTCGAGTGAATCGAGCGCCGCGTCGAAGGCGCTCGAGAGCGCGGCGCGGACCTCTTCACCCGCTTGCTCGATCGACGGCACGAACAGGTTCGGCACCGAGGCGAGGAGCGAGAGCGGGACGTCGACGCCGGGCGCGAGCTCGTCGCGCAGCGCCACGAGCGCGGCAAAGACGCTACGAGCGCGCTCCTGATGGAGAGTGACCGCGCCGAGCGCCGCGCCCTCGAGGCGAACGGCGACGTCGAAGCGCCCGCGCGAGAGACGTTCGCGCGCGATGGCCTCGACGCTGCTCGCGAGGTCGGGGAGCTGGCTCGGCGCGCGCACGCGGACGTCGAGGTAGCGGTGGTTGACGGCGCGGATCTCGACGGTGAGCTTGCCGGTCGGTGCGCTCTTGCCCTGCGCTGCGAGCGGCGCTTCGCCGACTCCGAATCCGGTCATGCTGCGCATGGCGTCTTCACCCGATACCCGAGCGCCGAGAACGCAGCCCCGGCTTCAGCCGAGACCGCGCCTCCGCTTGACTGCGTCGAGCGCGCGCGTGTACTCGATGTCCCACGCTGCGGTGCCTTCTTTGAGGTGCTTCAGCTGCGCGCGGACCTCCGTGTCGAGGGCGGTGTCCACCTGCATGTGCTTCTTGAAGATCGGCGTCATGTGCCGGCGGAGGACGATGTCCTCGGCGTAGACCTCCTCGACGTGCGA
>JAYTOQ010000876.1:0-1940 GCA_043747665.1 Polyangiaceae bacterium
CCGGCGGTGGTGCCGCGGTTGTCGGCGCCCGGCGACTCCTGATACGAGCGCCGCGCCAGGAGCATGCCCTCGGTGATGTCCCAGCGAATGCGCTCGACGGCGGAGAACTCGCCGATCGAGTAGGCGCTCTGGCTGACCGAGCTGCCGACGGTGAACGATTTCACCCGGAACTCCGGGTCGTCGTTGGGGCTCTTCAGGTCTTGGCCCAGGAAGAACGTCTTCGGCAGCGCGTTGGGCTGCACTCGGTTGATGGGATCACGCTGGGAGGCGCAGCCAGCCGCGAGGCAAGCCGAGGCGCTCGGTGTCACCGAACAGCCACCGCGTGACCCGAGCCGATCATCACCAACGCAAACACCGGACCAGCCAATCGCAGCCGCTGAAAACACTGGAAAACAGGGGCATCAATGCTCGGTCACGATCGCGTGCGTAAGATACGTAACTGCAGCGCGCGGGCGCGAGCGTCAGAAATGCAGATACGAGGCGAGCTGCAGCTCGTAGGCGCGCGGCTGTGCGGCGCCCTCGAGGCCCATCGCGACGTGCGCGCCGAGCCGCGTGCGGAGGACGGCGCGGATGTCGAACGTCGTCGCGAGATCCTGCACCGGCAGATAGGACATCGTGCCCGTCACGTAGGCGATGGTGCTCGCGGGCAGCCGCACGCGAAGACCGCCGAACGGCCCGACACCGGGTCGCACGATGCTCCCGCCGATGCCGGTCGTCCGACCCGACAGCGCGACGTACGCGTCCGCCATCAAGAAGAGGAGGAAGTGATCGTCCTCGCTCCCCACCGCGTAGCCGAGCGAGACGTCCACGCCGTGCGCGAAGGAGTCGGGCGCACCGCGATCGTGGAGCCGTGTCCCGAAGGCGCGCGCGCGCCACGAGAGCTTCTTCTCGAAGCGCCGCAGCGGATTGAGGGCCATGACGTCGGCAAACATCAGCGTGTCGAGCGAGAGCCTTTCCCGCCCGTAGTCGAACCGGAGCCGCGTCTCGAGGAACTGGAGCTGCAGCAGCTCCGGCTCGCCGTCCGGAGGATCGGCGAGATCATGAAGCGCGAGTCGATAGCCGAGCGTGGCGAAGCCCGTGTCGTACTGACTCGTCATGCCGGTGCCCAGCACGACGCGCATCGAGCCGTGGCTCTTGTGGGGCTCCTTGTCGCGAGGCGCCTCGGTCATCGCCGGCAGCATCGGCACGGCGGCGAGCCGATCGCGCCGATCCACGAGGCGCTGGCGGGCCTTCACTGCCTGGGGACTCTTGCCGTCGGTCATCGCTTTCGCGAACCGCGCATCGACGGCGAGCTTCGCGGTGTCGAGGACGAGCGCGGCCCGGAGCGCCGGCAGGTCGGCGGGCAGGGGAGCATCGGCGCTCACCAGCAGGTCCTCGACGAGACCGCGCTCGCGTCCATTTAGCCTGGTGAGGGCGGCGCGGAAGAGGCTCCGCACCGATGGCCGATAGACCACGCTCCGCACGAGGCCTCGCGTGGCCTGCACGGCCTTCACGGTGTCGAGCGGCAGCACGTCGGCCTTCACGCTGTCGACGAGATCGAGCCGCGGCGACGAGGCATCGAGTGCGGCGATGATCTGGTAGCTGCAGTTCTCGGTCAGGTAGAGGTAATCGATGCTGGTGTTGGCGAGCTCCCAGAGGTGCATGACGAGCATGTCGAGCTCGCCGGGGGTGAGGGCCAGCTCGTACTCCCAGAGATCACGCGCCTCGTAGCCGGCGTAGTCGCGCAGCATCGCGTCGTAGGTGCGGAAGCGGAACGTCCCCGGAAAGAGGCCGGCGAGCCCCTTGAACGCGTAGAGGAGCGGGTTCGCGGTATCGGTGGCGGCGGTGTAGTCGATGCCGTGATCGCGGAGGTCTATGGCGGCCTGACTGTCCGCGGCGCCCTTCTTGGCGAGCCGCAGGAACGTGTGGCCGAACGCCGACGCGGGGTTGTCGAGGAAGTT
>JAYTOQ010000877.1:0-2267 GCA_043747665.1 Polyangiaceae bacterium
GAGGGGGTGCTCTTCTTCTTGGACGACGACGTGGCGCATCCTGCCTGCGACTCGGGCGGGCGCGGCACCACGCGCGCTCGCCATGGGTGGCGCGGCGCGAACACCCCGTGCAGCCGAAGGAGCGGGTAGCGCGGCGGCGGAACCCTCGCCGCCAGACGCGCGAGACACTCTACCGGCGACATCACGCGCTGCTTGACGCGAACGCGCCCGGCGTTCTTCACGCGGTACGCGACGAGGCCGTTGCGACGCACGCCCAAGCGCGCGAGCGAGAAGGCCGGACGCGCGAGGCAGCGGCAGCACCCGCTCGCGTGCGAGGCGCTGGCCTCTACGGAGCGTCTCGTTTGAAGGCGACGCGCACCTTTTGTGAACACGGCAGCGCACCCGCGCACCGAGAGGTCGACGTGCTGCGCTGCCAGAGTGCGCACAATGCCGCGGCTCCCCCGAAGCCATGGCCCGGGGATTCGAGCACGTGGACACCGCCAGGCCGACCCTGGTCGTCCCAGTCCAGCGAGAGCGTCACCACCCCGCTGTCGACAGCGTCCGCGTCAGCGGCGGGGGGGAATGGACACGACTCCCACCCATCGCCCGGCGGAACGATACCCGCCGGGACGAGTCCGAGCACGACGTGACCGATTCCCGCCCGCTTCAGCGCGTCCGTCGCCGCGATCACCTGCTCGATCGCGATGTCATCCGCAACGCGCAGCAGGGCGACGGTCCCGGTACCGGCATCGCGTCGGGCAGCCGCCTCGAGAGCGGCCGTGTCGGAGAGTTTCGTCGTTCCGTAGCGGGCAGCCGAATCGATTCGAACGACGACTACACTTGTGACATCGTCGAGCGTTGGCGTCAGCGGCAGCTCGACGAACACGGAGTGCGTCGCATCGTGGAGTTCGAGGAACACCACGCCTTTCTTGGATGCTTCGACGAGGGCTGGACGGGTCGCACCGAATAGGAAAGAGCCTCCGACGAGCGCAGCGCGATCCTTGGTCCCGGGAACCATCCGAACCCGCGGTGAATCCACGGCGACTTTCGGAGCAGTCACATGTGGACGACCACATGCGCTCAGAGCGGTTGCAGTGAAGAGAGCGAGGGAGAGCAGTGTGCCGCGATTCACAGAGTGGGCGTTACTATGGTTCCCCACAGCTCGCCACGAACGCGACGGCGATGACCGCGCCTACGCGTACCGTACGATACGCCAGACGACGATCGTTCGACGTTGCTTGTCTCGGCTCAGAAGCACGGAATACGGCGGGACGAGGAGCGCCGTCTCCGTGTGGCCGTCGATCACCATCCGCGTTAGCTCGCCTTGCATCGTCGAAGCAAGCCGCTGGAGAGCTTCGTCGACACGGGCGGCGGTCGCCCAGTGCGGCAGCGCGTAGAAGTCACGTAGCGCGACGGCGGTCCATTCGAGACCCCAGGTCATTCCACGCCGAAATGCTCGCGCGCACGCCGCATGACTTCTTCGTGCGGGATGAGCGCGGTCCCGGCATGAACCTCGGCACGTGCCTCGCGAAGTGCTTTGATCTCGGCCTCGGTCGCTTCTCGCTCGAGGGCGTTGTCGAAGGCGAGATCCATTGGGTCGACCTTCTCCGCACCCGCCGCGTTCATGGGCCGGACGATAGCACGCGGGGCGACTTCGGGCGGCGAAGGCCCTCGTCGCCGTGCTCGGGACTGCCCGAAAGCAGGCCGTCGTGCTCACCCTCGCCCCTGAGAGTAGGCCAACGTAGTGGGGATGGCTCGCAAGAGGGCGGCGCGGGGTCGGCGGTCGGAGCATGAGGTGGGCGCGACGTGTCGCGCGTTGGACGGTGGCGAGGTCAGGCGGCGACGGGTGGGTCGCGCGCGCGACGGAGCGCGGCGAGCAAGCGGTGGATGGACGCGGGGTCCGTCACGACCGCGCGCACCGTCATGCGCCCTGCGCACCCGGTGCATCGCGTGACGTCCACGTCGAAGGTTCGGCGCAGGAGGGTGTCGGTCCCAGTGCGCGATGGAGAGGATGTTCGGGGCCACCTGTAACGCCGCCCCCGTCACGAGGAGCGTCGACGTCGGCGCAGCCGAAGCGCTCGCGACGAGCGCCGCCTCGCCCGTCCCACGCTGCGCGGACGGCCCCAGCCCCGGCCGCTCGATGCGCGAGACGACGGCGGCCCCTGGCTCTGCTCTCGCCGCTGCCGCGGAGCTCGTGCAGCCGAAGAAGGGGGTAGCGAGGCGGCGGAACCATCGCCGCCAGACGCGCGAGACACTCTACCGGCGACATCACGCGCTGCTTGACGCGA
>JAYTOQ010000878.1:0-3110 GCA_043747665.1 Polyangiaceae bacterium
TGTTCCGCTTCACGAGTACTTGCCGCCCGAAGCACGCTTCGTCCTCGCCAATCCCGCGGCGATCACGCGCGTGATCCTCGACGAGCTCGGCCGCGCCACGCAGGACGCGGCCGCCAAGGCGACGGAGCCGCAGTTCCTTCCCGAGACGTTCTTCCGCTCGGAAGCGGAGATCGTGCGCGACCTCGACGCCCGTCGCGTGGTGGTCTTCCACGGCGCCGCCGTGGCCGGCGAGGCCGAGGGCCTAGCGAAGTACGAAGTGACACGCGAGGTCGTTCACCTCGCCGCCTCCGACAACGAGGATCTCTCCCGCGCCGTGAAGGCCGCGCGCTCCACCAAGGGTCGCGGTGGCTCCCTCGCGCCGGTCGCGCGAAGAATCGCTCATTTCAAAGACAGCGGCCTGCGCGTCTTCATCACCGCGCGCGCGCAGACCCAGGCGGAGCGGCTTGCCGCGCTGCTGAGCCACCAGCAGATCCGCTGCCGGATCCGCGCCGCCGCCTTCGATGCGTCGTGGCTCTACGAGCGCATCGAGCGCGCGGGGCACGGCGAGGACGAGAACGACGCCACCATCGTCGTCGGTCCACTCGGCCGCGGCGTCGTCCTCCCCGGCGAAGGCTTCGTCATCGTCACCGAGGAGGAGATCTTCGGCGGCCGCGCCCATCGCGTTCGAGAGCGAAAATCGCGGCGTGACAACGCTCGCGCGTTCGTCGAAGACCTCCGCTCTCTCACCGTCGGCGACTACGTCGTCCATGTCGATCACGGCATCGGCAAGTACATGGGCCTCGTCCATCGCGACGTCGGTGGGCTCAAGGTAGATCTCCTGGTCGTCGAGTACGCCTCGGGCGACAAGCTCTATCTCCCCGTCTATCGCCTCAACCAGATCCAGAAATTCGCCGGGGCCGAGGGCGGCGAGCCCAAGATCGACCGCCTCGGCGGCGCCACCTTCGCGAAGACCAAGTCGCGCGTCGAGAAGGCCGTCAAGCAGATGGCCGACGAGCTCCTGCGCCTCTACGCCGAACGCCAGGCACAGCCCGGCGACGCCATCGAGCCCGCCACCGACGACTACCGCGCCTTCGAGGCGACGTTCCCTTTCGACGAGACCGAAGATCAGGCGCGCGCCATCGAGGACGTGAACAAGGACCTCGAGACCGCGCGTCCCATGGATCGCCTCGTCTGCGGCGACGTCGGGTTCGGCAAGACCGAGATCGCCATCCGCGCTGCCTTCCGCGTGGCCATGGCCGGCAAGCAGGTCGCGGTGCTCTGCCCGACCACGGTGCTCGCGCAGCAGCACTTCCGCGTCTTCGAGGCGCGCATGGCCGACTACCCGATCTCGATCCGCGCGCTCTCGCGTTTCCAGGGGAAAAAGGAGTCCGACGAGACCCTCGCTCGCCTCAAGGACGGCAAGGTCGACGTCGTGATCGGCACGCACCGGTTGCTGTCGAAGGACATCCACTTCAAGAACCTCGGCCTGCTCGTCGTCGACGAGGAGCAGCGCTTCGGCGTGACGCACAAGGAGCGCATCAAGGCGCTTCGTACCCAGGTCGACGTGCTCACGCTCTCTGCGACGCCCATCCCGCGCACGCTCCAGATGGCGGTCACCGGGCTCCGCGATCTCTCGCTCATCACCACGCCGCCCGTCGATCGCCGCGCGGTGCGCACCTTCGTGACCTCGCTCGACGACCAGGTGCTCAAGGAGGCGATCGGCCGCGAGCTCTCGCGCGGCGGTCAGGTCTTCTACGTCTACAACCGCATCGAGGGCATCTACGAGAAGGCGCAGCGCCTCCACACGCTCTTCCCCGAGGCGCGCATCGCCGTCGCGCACGGACAGATGGTGGGCAAGGGCACCTCGGCGCAGGCGCAGGGTGGTGAGACGGTCCTCGAGAAGACGATGCTCGACTTCGTCGAGGGTCGCTACGACATCCTCTGCGCGACCGCCATCATCGAGAGCGGCCTCGACATCCCGCGCGCGAACACCATCATCATCGATCGCGCCGATCTCTTCGGGCTCGCGCAGCTCTATCAGCTGCGCGGTCGCGTCGGTCGCTCCAAGGAGCGCGCGTACTGCTATCTGATCGTGCCGCCGCCCAACAAGATGACCGACGACGCACGTGCGCGCATCGAGGCGCTGGAGCGCCACACCGAGCTCGGCAGCGGCTTCAAGATCGCGAGCCTCGATCTCGAGCTGCGTGGCGCGGGCGACCTCCTGGGCGCCGAGCAGTCCGGCAACGTCGCGAGCGTCGGCCTCGACATGTTCTGCACCATGCTCGACGAAGCGGTCCACGAGCTGCGCGGCGAGCCCGTGATCCACGAGGTAGATCCCGAGCTGTCGTTCGACGTCACAGCTCTTCTCCCCGACGATTACGTATCGGACGTCGGCGTTCGCCTGTCGCTGTACAAGCGCCTCGCGAGCGCGATCGACGAGGCGCACGTCGGAGAGCTCGCGGTCGAGATGGAGGATCGCTTCGGCGCGCCGCCGCCCGAGGCACGGTGCCTGGTGCGGCTCATGACGCTGAAGTGCGAGCTCCGGAAGATGCGCGTGCTCGGCTGCGAGGCCAACGCGAGGAGCGTGACCTTCCACCTCCGCGACGATACACCGCTCGATCCCAAGAAGATCCTCGAGCTCGTGAAGCTGCCGCGCAGTCTCTACAAGCTCACGCCCGATCGACTGACGCGCCGCTTCGAGGACGGCCGCGACGGCCTCACGAACTGCGAGGCGATGCTCGGCGAGCTGTCACGCTGCTGGCGCGACTAGTCCCGGCTGCCGACGGCGGGCGGCGGGCGGCATCGCGATCCGTGACATCGTGGTGACCTGGAGCGCCCTCCGAGATGCTGCAAGGGCGGGCGGGGGGGGCGACAGGCGGCGGCGTCGCGCGCTTGCTCGCGTCGTGCGACGGGTGGCGTCTCGCAGCAGAGTCACGGCGCCTGCGGCGGCTCACGCGGGCTGCGCGCGCGGATTGGCGAGCACGTCGGGCCGCGCTCGAAGGTGTCGGTCGAGTTGACGGCTTCTTCGCTCCGAGCGCCGCGACATCCGCGTTGCGTGAAGCGGATGGTTCGTGAGGTGATCCGAGTCGCGGCCGTGCTTCTCGGAGCGAATGCGGGTGATGAAAATCGAG
>JAYTOQ010000879.1:0-9626 GCA_043747665.1 Polyangiaceae bacterium
TCGATTTTTGTAGCCGCACGGCAAAAAAGGCCGCGTCCCCGGAGGAACGCAGCCTTTTCTTGCCGTGAGAAGCGGCTCAGCGCTTCGAGTACTGGAAGCGCTTGCGGGCGCCGGGCTGACCGTACTTCTTGCGCTCCTTCTTGCGAGCGTCGCGGGTCAGGAAGCCGGCGCGCTTCAGCACGCTGCGCTTCTCCGGGTCGAGCGCGATGAGCGCACGCGAGATGCCGTGGCGCATGGCCGAGGCCTGGGCCGAGTGGCCGCCGCCCTTGACCGTCGCCCAGACGTCGAACTGGTCGAGAGCCTCGATGAGCTCGAGCGCCTGCTTCATCACCATGATCGAGGTTTCACGCTCGAAGTACTGGTCGGCAGGCTTGTTGTTGACGGTGACGAGCCCGCTGCCGGCCGAGAGCCAGACGCGCGCGATGGCGGTCTTGCGCTTGCCCGTGGCGTAGGTGCGAGTCGTGCTGGTGCGTGACGTAGTGGCGCTCATCGGATTGCTTTCACTTGATCTCGAGGACCGTGGGCTTCTGCGCGACGTGCGGATGATCCGGCGTCACATACACCTTCAGCTTGCCGAACATCTCGCGGCCGAGGACGTTCTTCGGGAGCATGCCCTTCACGGCCTTCTCGATCGGGAAGGTGGGCTTGTCCTCGAGGAGGTCGCGGTAGCTGGTGGCCTTGAAGCCGCCCGGGATACCCGAGTGCCGGTTGAAAAACTTCTTGTCGAGCTTGTTGCCCGTGAGCTTCACCTTGGCGGCGTTGACGACGATGACGAAGTCACCGGTGTCGACGTGCGGGGTGTACGTGACCTTGTGCTTGCCGCGGAGCCGCGAAGCGACCTCGCTGGCGAGGCGACCGAGGGGCTTGTCTGTCGCGTCGACGACCCACCACGCACGACCTTCGTTCCCCTGCTCGGTCGTCGCAGAGTAACTCTTGTTCGGGTTGCGACCGCCCAGGCGGGCAGGCTTGCCGGCATTTTCAGCGGCGGCGGGGGTCTCGGGGGCTGCGGACGACATGGCTTCCTCTGGAATCTCGCTGGTATCTGCCGCGGCTGCGGCGAGGGGGCGGGAACTTACGAGGGGGGCCCGGATTCGTCAAGCGGCAGGGCGGGCATCGCCACGAAAAAGAGTCCGGCTTGCGGCTCCGATGTTTCGCACGTAAAGCAATTTGGGACTGCCGGGGAAATATAGGCCCCGTCGCGGTCCTGAAGGACGAAACGCCGATGATTTCTTTCGAGCCGACCGAGGATCAGAAGGCCATGGTCGAGTCCGTGGCCGGGTTTGCCCGGAGCACGCTGCGCCCCAGGATCCGTGAGTTCGAGAAGGAGCGAGGCCTCTCGGAGGCGGTTCGCAAGACCGCACACGAGCTCGGCCTGGGCCTGGTCGCGCTGCCCGAGAGCGTCGGCGGGGCCGGTCTCGGGATGATGACCGCGGTCCTCCTCGAAGAGGAGGTGTCGTGGGGCGAGCCATCCGCGGGCTTCGCGTTCGGCGGCCCCGGCGCGTTCGGCCTCGCGGTCCTCGAGCTCGGCACGACCGAGCAGGCGAACGCCGCGCTCGCCTCCTTCACCACCGACGGCGGCCACACGCGCTTCGGCGCCGTCGCCTGGGGCGAGCCGAAGGCGAACCGCGAGCGGCCCGGCTTCAGCACCACCGCGACGAAGACCGACGCCGGCTGGAAGCTCGATGGCACGAAGGCCTATATCGTCAACGCCGATCGCGCGGAGCGCTTCGTGGTGTTCGCACAGGTCGATGCCGCCGCCGGCTGGCGAGGCCTCGGCGCGTTTCTCGTCGACAGGAGCGCGAGCGGTCTCTCGATCCTCTCGCGTGAGACCACGCTCGGCCTCGACGCGGTTAGCTTCGGTGGCATCGCGCTCGCCGGTGTCGTCGTGCCGGAGAGCGCTCGCCTCCCGGGCGGCGCCGACGGCCCGCAGTTCGACGCCGCGCTCGTTCGTTTCTTCGCGCGTCATGCGGTGATCGTCGCCGCCCGCGGCGTGGGTCTCGCTCGCGCAGCGTTCGACGCCACGCGCGAGTACGTCGACGGCCGCAGGGCCTTCGGCAAGCCGATCGGCCACTTCCAGTCGGTCGCCTTCACCATCGCCGACCGCGCGATGGACGTCGACGCCGGCCGCGGCCTCGTCTGGCGCGCCGCCGCCGCGTGGGACGCCTACGACGCCGGCGACAAGAACGCGCGCGACGAGAAGGAGTGCCTCCTCCGCAGCGCCCACGCCATCGCCTTCGTGCACGAGGCGGCGATGCGCTGCGGCGACGACGGCGTGCAGCTCCACGGCGGCGCGGGATTCATGCGCGATTACCCGGTCGAGAAGCTGATGCGCGACGCGAAGCAGATCGGCCTGTGCGGGATGACCGCCGAGCACGCCGACCAGCTCGCCGGCGCCATCGCGCTCGGTGCCCCCGTCGATCCCGGGCTCGTGCTGCCGACGCCGGAAACCCAGAACGCCTTCGTCTGAGCTGCTGAAGAAGAGACAGGACAGAAGTCATGACCATCGAATTTTCGCTCAGCAAGAAGCAGCTCGAGATGCGCGAGGGGATCCGCGGCCTCGCGAAGAACGTGATCCGCCCGCAGGCACTCGCGTGGGATCGCGCCGGAGGCATCCCGGAGGAATTCCTCCGCAACATGGCGCGCCTCGCCACGAGCATGGGCTCGAACGCGATGCGCTCCGGCCTCGGCGACGAGACCGACGAGGAGAAGAAGGACGCCGAGAAGCGACGCGGCCCGAGCGGCTCGAACCTGTTCGGCGTGCTCGCCTCCGAGGAGCTCGCATGGGGCGATGGCGGCCTCCTCTTGTGTCTCCCCGGCCCCGGCCTCGGCGGCCCGCCCGTGCGCAGCTCCGGCACGCCCGAGCAGAAGAAGCGCTTCTTCGGCATGTTCGAGGACCTGGACGGCGCACCGCTGAAGTGGGGCGCCTACGGCCTGACCGAGCCCAACGCCGGCAGCGACGTCTCAGCCATCCGCACCAGCTGCCGCAAGGACGGCCGGCACTGGGTCTTGAATGGGCGGAAGTGTTACATCACCAACGGCGCGCGCGCCGTGTGGACGGTGATCTTCGCCACCATCGATCCCGCGCTCGGTCGCGCCGGCCATCGCGCCTTCGTCGTCGAGAAGGGAACGCCCGGCTTCAGCGTCGGACGCATCGAGGACAAGATGGGCCTCCGCGCCAGCGAGACCGCGGAGCTCGTTCTCGAGGACTGCCGCGTCTCCGAGGACAACCTCCTCGGCGGCGACGAGAAGTACATCACCAAGGAAGGCTTCATGACGGCGATGAAGACCTTCGACAACACCCGACCCCTCGTCGCGGCGATGGCGTGCGGCATCGGCCGTGGCGCGTACGAGTACGCGTGCGATTTCGTGAAGGACAACTACGTCCTCGGCCGCCCGATCCCGCGGTACTCGGCGATCGTCGAGCGCCTCGCGAAGGTTGGCCGCTCGCTGGAGGCCGCCCGCTCGCTGACGTGGCGCGCCGCGTGGATGGCTGACAACGGCCTCGCGAACGCGAAGGAGGCCAGCATGTCGAAGGCGATGGCCGGCCAGGCCGCGATCAAGGCCTGCATCGAGGCCATCGAGATCTGCGGAGCCGAAGGCTCGATCGCGCGTGACCACCAGCTCCTCGAGAAGTGGTTCCGCGACATCAAGGTCTACGACATCTTCGAGGGCACGGGCGCCATCCAGCGCATCGTCATCTCGAAGCGCCTCATCAGCGACCTGAAGTCGTTCTGAGCCACCAGCGATGAGCCAAGCGAAGGAAAACGTCTGGGACTACCCGCGGCCGCCTCGCCTCGAGCACGTCGAGAGGCACGTGCGCGTGGTGTTCGGCGGTGTGGTGATCGCGGAGACAAGGCGCCCGGCGCGCGTGCTGGAGACCAGCCACCCGCCGGTCTACTACGTGTCGCCGGAGGACATCGTGCTCGAGCACCTCGCGCGGGCAGTAGGCTCGAGCTTCTGCGAGTGGAAGGGCAACGCGTCGTACTACGACGTCAGCGCGGGCGGAAAGATCGCGACGCGCTCCGCGTGGACCTACCGCTCTCCGACCGAGGCGTTCGTCTCCGTCAAGGACTGGGTGGCCTTCTATCCGGGGCGCATGGACGAGTGCACGCTCGACGGCGAGCACGTACGCCCGCAAGCCGGCGGCTTCTACGGCGGCTGGGTCACCGACGAGCTGGTGGGTCCGTTCAAGGGCGAGCCTGGCACGAGCGGCTGGTAACGAACGCCCATCGCTCAACGCCCGGCCAGCCACCTCTGGACCGCCGGTAGCTCGGGCTTGTGCACCATCAGGAAGAGCACCACCAGCAACGACACGACCGCGCCCGCGTTGAGGAAGATCCGGAATCGGAGGACGCTGAGCAGCGGGGTCGGGAGCTCCGCAGCTTCGGCGGGCGCTTCGCGGAAGAGCCGCTTCACGCGGTACTGCGTGGGAATGTCGAACGCCAGCCACACGAGGCCAGAGAGCGCGAAGGTCGCGAACGCGATCACCAGCCAGGCCAGGGTGAACACGCCGCCCGCGATCGTTCCCAGCATCAAGCCCGAGACCACCACGAGCAAGATGAGTGGCGCCGTGAAGACCGCGTCCAGCCACGCCACCGTCTCGTAGGTGTAGCGGATGATCTCGGCTCGCTTCGAGAGCAAGCTCCTCGTCTCCCAGAGAGTACCGATCACCACGTTACCGAGGAACAGCGACACGCTGAGGACGTGCACGAACTTGGCGTGCAGGTAGAGCTGTGGACGGCGCAGGAAGTCTTCGACGCGGTGCGGAGCGACAACGGCGATGGCGATGAGCAGGCCCATTACCACCAGACTGGCCAGGAGGGCTCGTCGCGTCTTCATTCGCGGTCGGTGCGGTGGAGAGCGTTGACGAGATAGCCAATCTCGCCGCGATGGATATACAGCTGATCCGGCGCGCGATCGAAGAATGGGCTCACGACGGACAGCGGAGCGAGAGACGCGGCCTCGACGCGCTGCAAGGTGGCGCGACCGAAGGCACTGTCCACGCTGACCAGGTCGTAAGTCGTGCCCCCCGCGAAGAACGAGACGTCGTTGAAGCGATGGTAGTCGGACGACAGTCGGTCTTCGCCGCCCTCGGCCGCGACCGGCACGTCGATGTCTAGCCTGCTCTCGGTCTCGTCGAGCTCGACGATCAGTCGCTCCTCGGTGAGCGTGAATCGCAGGCGCGTGAGCCTTCCGCAGCCGTAGAGGAAGATGACGATGCGTTCCGCCCAGTCGGCGATTCGACCCATCGCGCTCGGCCGCTCCTCCTGCGAGACGAACGGCGAGCCGCAGAAGACGAAGACGCCTTCGCGACCGGCGCGGTCCGTGACGAACGTGTTGATCTCGCAGCGCGCCTTCCGTAGATGGGCCATCTCCTTCTTTGGATAGCGAAGCTCGTAGACGTTGTAGCTCAACCAATATGCCGGCTCGTCGTCGCTGGTCGTGAATCGCAGCGGGCGCAAGGTAAAGCCACTTGGAAGCGTGCGCTCGACGCTCTCCCGCTCGCTATTCGTCAATCGAAAGTTGATGAAGATGGGATTGCGCGTACGGAGCGAGAAGTAGGGACGTAATCCCAGGCTCAGCTCCATCAGCTTGAACAGGAGGCGCTTCATCCACATCATGGCGCAGGTCAACCGAGCATCAGAAGTCGCTTGTAGAGCCGTCCCACCACCGGGATGACGCTGATCGACTCCATCGGCTCGTAGTACTCGCGCTGGTAGACGATCCGGCCGTTCTCCACCTCGGCGTGCACGAGGCCGTGGATCTCGAACTCGTAGCCACCGAAGCGGATCTTGATCACCATCGTCCAACGCCACAGTACGCGCGTGGGCTCGTCCACCAGAAGCTCGAACCGAAAGCGGTCGTTGGCGGCGCGCGGAACGTAGACGGCGAGCATCGCCAGCACGCTCGCGCGATCGCGCAGCTCGTGGACGGGATCGATGTAATGGACGTTCTCGTCGAGCACCTCACCCATGAGCGTCACGTACTCGTCGAAGCGTGCCGCCGGCAGCAGCACCCTGGACGCGTAGTCGACCTTCTTGCCGACCGTGTCGCAGTCGGCGAGAAGCACCGTGGCCGGCTCGCTCACGAGCCGGACGCCGAAGAAGCGGGAGCCGGAGAAGCGGGAGCGGGCGCAGGAGCAGGAGCGGGCCGACGCGCCGGAGCGGGACAGCATGTACCCGGGCAGACGTCGTGGCTCGGCCCCAGCAGGCCGAGTGAAGGACGGACCTCCGCGCCCGTCATCCGTTCGACCACGAGCTCCCGCACCATGGTCACGAAGCGAGGGTCGACGCCGACCGTGGCGGCGCGCTCGACGCGAAGGCCGGGAAGCGCCGCGGCACGTTGCTGGGCTTGCACGTCGAGGTCGAAGAGGACCTCGATGTGGTCGGACGTGAATCCAATGGGCACCATGACCACCTCGCGCACCTCTGCGCGGTGAAGCGCCTCGAGGTGGTCGCCGATGTCCGGCTCCAGCCACGGGATCGCGGGGGGACCGCTGCGACTCTGGAAGACCAGACGCCATCGCTCCGGCGGCACACCGAGCGCTTCGGCGACGAGCCGCGCAGTCTCGGTGAGCTGGCTCGTGTAGGCGCCGCCCGCGGGTCCGCTGCTGTCGTTCATGGTCGAGGGAATGCTGTGCGCCGTGAACGCGAGATGGGCGCGCCCGCGCGCGGGCTCGTCGAAGCGCGCGAGCGCCGCGCGGGTGCGCTCGATCATCGGCAGAACGAACCCAGGATGATTGAAGTAGTGCCGCATGCGGTCGACGCGCGGCGCGCCGGCACCGACCACCGCCTGGGCGCGCGCGATGTCCTCGCGGTACTGCCGGCACCCCGAGTACGAGCTGTAGCAGGAGGTCAAGACCGCGAGAGCGTGGCGAATGCCGTCGTCCGCCATGCGCTGCAGCGTGTCGGCGAGGTAAGGGCCCCAGTTGCGATTGCCCCAGTAGACGGGCAAGTGAGGGCCATGCGCGGCGAGCTCGCCCTCGAGCGCGGCGACGAGCGCGCGATTGTTCGCGTTGATGGGGCTGACGCCTCCGAAGAGCGCGTAGTGCGCGCCGACCTCCACCAGGCGCTCGCGCGGTATGCCGCGGCCGCGCGTGACGTTTTCGAGGAACGGCAGCACGTCGTCCGGCCCCTCCGGGCCGCCGAAGCTCACCAACAGGAGCGCGTCGACGGGGTCGTCGCCACCGCGGCCCAGGGTCAGCGGATCGGGCAGCGATCCGGAAGCTTCGTCGGTCATGGTCGACACTGTGCCACGCAACGGCCGGCCGCGTCTTCGCGCTGCTTCGAGCGGCGGCGCACTCGATGATTCCTGGCAGCGATAGGCTGCGTCAGAAAAGACCGATCGCGAAGTTTACGGCGCCGACGTCCTCGTAGGCTTCGCGCGTGACGTTGAAGCCGTAGTCGACCGCCAGCGGGCCGACCGGCGTCTGGACGCGGATGCCGCTGCCGACCGCGGCGCGGATGGGGACCACGCCCCTGCGGAACGGATACGTGGGATCGATCCACAGGTTTCCGAAGTCGCCGAAGACCACGGTCTCGAAGGGTCCGCGGATCGGGATGCGCAGCTCCACGCGCTCGTTGATCATCAGGTTGCCGCCGCGGATCGGCTTGGTGGCGGCCGTGAACTTGTTGGGGTTCGCGATGAGCGTCCCGGGATGCGCGGGGTCGTCGACGAGGTCAGGCTTGGTCTGCTCGCGGAAGATGCGGTCGACGTCGTCCTGCGGGATGAAGCTGTTGAGGTTCCAGCCGCGGAGCGAGTCGACGCCGCCCATGAAGAAGAGGCGGTCGGGATACGTCGCCGAGCTCGGTGTTATCTGCACGTTTGCGCCGAACCTGGTGAGCGCGGCGATGCGCATGCCCTTGGGGAGCGGGATGTAGCCGCCGAAGGTCTCCGTGAACTTGAAGAAATGGCTCTCGTTGAGGGCCGCGACGCCCTGGGCAATCTGCTGCGCGCTCGTCACGGGGAAGCCGTCGACGTGCTCGATGCCGCTCACGAAGTACGTACCGCGCGCTGCGTTGAACGCGTTGTCGCGACGGTCCCAGCTCACCAGGATGCGCTCGGCGACGACGTAGCTCTCTCCGTCCGGGACCAGCAGCTGGCGCACCAGGTCCGTGGTGTTGAAGCCCTGCGCCTGCAGCGAGCGGAGATAGGCATCGATGCTGCCGGCGCCAAAGATGCGGCTGTTGTTGAACTCGAAGCTATTGAAGAGCGTGACCGAGAACTCGTTGACGGGGCGCCAGTTGATGTTGGGGATGGCGGCGAGCTTCGTGATGTAAAAGTCGCGCTGGAGGTCGTGCACGAGGATGCCGTCGACGCCGGCGCGGACGAGCGGTCCCAGGCCGATGTCGGGAACGACCAGGCCGCCGGTGACGCGCACGCCGAGGCGCGCGATGAGCTCGAGGTTGCGGTAGTTGTCGCGCGAGGTCGGATCGATGATGAGCGGCGTCGGGATGTACGCGAGCTGGAGGCGCAGCGTGAGCTGCACGGCGTTGCCCCACAGATTGCGATGGCCATACTCGGTGGCGAGGCGGAAGCCTTCACCCGTCGAGAAACCGGGCGCGATCTCGGTGTACTGCCGCGGCCTCTCGACGACCGTGATGATCACCACCTTGTTGCGCTGTGGGACGTACGGGTTCTCGAGCGCGACCTCGACGCTGGCGAACGCACCGAGCGTGGCGATGCGCGCCTCGGTCTTGCGCACCTGGCTCGCACGATACGGCTCTCCCACCGTCAGCGCGACGCGGCGCAGGATGGTGTGCGTGTTCGTGAAGGTGTTGCCGCGCACCACGAGTTGCCGCACGAAGACCTGCTCGCCCTCGGTCACGATGAAGCGAACGCGCGCTCGCGTGCGATCGGGCGACTGCTCGAGGGCGTACTTCACGTCGACGAACGCGTAACCTTCCTCCTTGTACGCATCGGCGACGCGACGGCGAGCGTCCTCGATCTTCGCGGTGCTCACCCAGCTCCCGAGCTTCACGTCGGCGGCCGTCTGCACCTTTTCGGGCGACAGCGCTGAAACCCCGGAAAAAGCCAGGTCCCAGAGCTGCGTGCGCGGACCGAGCTTCACCGGAATGCGCAGCCAGACGCGCGCCTCGCACTGCACGCCGTGCGTCGGATCGGGGACGCACGTCGAGCCTTGCTCGAGCGGCGCGACGGGGACCGGAACGCCGGTGGCGTCGTAGGTACAGACGTCGGGCGGATTCTCGGGGATGCGCAGCGGGCGGCACTCGCCGGGCGGGGAGCGCGGATCGCAGCGGCGCCGGAGCATCTGCACCGGACCGACCTGCGCCGCCAGGAAGCCCTCCGATCGATAGAGCTCCTGCACGTGCTGGACGGCACGCTCGTAGGTCTCCGGCGCGTAGACGGCTTCGGGCTCGAGATCGAGCGGCGCAGGCCTGGCTCCCGTCGCTCCGAGCTGACGCGCGATGGTCTGGTCGAGACCCTTGGGATTCGGCGGCACCAGGATCTCGCCGCCTGGCAGCTCCTCTTGCAGGTAGCTGTCGATCTCGCTGCCGATGTCCTTCGCCGAGGTGGGGCCGCCCTCGGAGAGCTTCTTCACGTCAGACTCGCGCAGGCACGGGTACGAACGCGCCGCGGCGAAGACCCGCTGCTGCTCGGAGATG
>JAYTOQ010000880.1:0-3486 GCA_043747665.1 Polyangiaceae bacterium
TGGGCGCGACCGAGGTTGTAATAAAGCGTCGCCTCGTCGGGCGCGATGGCGATGGCCGCCGTGTACGCGTCGAGCGCCTCGCCGTAATTCAGGTCCAGCATGGCCTGATTGCCGCGCTTCTTGAGCTCCTCGACGCGCTGGACGCTGGCGTCGTCGGCGAAGGCGGGCGCGGGCATGAGCGCGATCGCGAGCCCCATGCTGATGGCGACGAGGTATGCGAAGAGAGGGCGAACGATGAGGCGGATGCGCATGGGATAGGTCGGCCGCGCCGACGCGGTCAGGCTACCATCGGGGTCGTGGAGGATCTTGGATGATGCGCCGGCGATCTGCGTTGGTGCTGGCGACGGCTGCGTGCGCCTCGGCCGTTGCTTGCTACGGGCCCACCGAGGTCCGCCTCGAGATCTCGACGGATCTACCGTGCCGCGCGGTGGGCGATGGCGGCCGCGCCGCGTCCGACCCCGTCCGCACCCTCGTGCGTCTCGGCGGCGCAGCTGACTCACCGATCGTTGCCGACACGGCGACGTGCAGCGCCCGCGCCGCAGGCGACGCCGTCGCCGACATCGGGTCGATCGTGCTCGTCCCGAGCGGCGATCGCGCCGCTCGCGTGACCGTGCAGGTGACCGCCACGGCCGATGGGAGCAATCCCGACCTGTGCGGGCGCCCTGACACCCCGGTGGCGGCCCAGCTCCAATGCATCGTCGCCCGCCGGACGTTCGCGTTCATCAAGCACACGTCGAGGTTGCTGCCGATCCGTCTCTACGCCTCCTGCAAGGGGCAGGTCTGCGATGCGTCGCAGACCTGCAACCAGAGCGGCACCTGCGAATCGGCCGTGGTCGATGACGACACCGGGTGTCTCGCGTCCGAGCCCGGTTGCAACGGCGGTCCGAGCCCGCCGGTAGCCCCGCTGGTGGACGCCGGCGACAGCGGCGACGCGGCAGTCGCAGCCGACGCAGCCGACGCAGCCGTGCGCGTGCCGTGTTTGGCCGCGAATGGCACGAGCGTCATCACCACGGGGCCCGCTACCGATCGTGTTGCGGCCAACAGCACGCGGCTCTTCTGGATCGGCGGCGGCGACACCGCGAGCGGCGCCGGCATCCACGTGATGGCCGTCGACACGCAGAGCCCGGGACCGCCGGCGGTCTTGTTCACGCTCGTCACCGCCGGCGGCGATGAGGTGACGGGCTTTGCCGCCGACGATCGCGCGGTCTGGATCGGAACGGCGACCAGCGCTAACCGCTACGACCTCCAGAAGCAGACGCTCCTCGCGTTCGGCGGCGTGAGCGGCATCATGGATATCGCCTCGTCGACCGCGCGGGACGCTGCGGGCGTGATGGTCACGACCAAGGCGTACGCGGTGACCGCCTCGCTCCGCCCCGAAGGGCCCCGCGGCGCGGTTTATGAGCTCCGCGACGACGGATCCGCCACCGTTGTCCTCAAGGTCCTCGGGACGCGCATCGCTGCCGGCAATCTGAGCGTCCCGCCGCTCTTCGTCTTCACTCCCACGACCTACAGCGGACCGAAGATCACGCGAGGTCTCCCCAACGCCGGCCAGTTCGTCACGAGCGTGGCCGACGATTCGGTGGTCGCGCTCTCCACGGACGACCACGACGTCTTCTTCGCGACCAACACGGCGATCGCGCGTCTCGATGCGGCCTCGATCTTGCCGACGCACATGTTCAACGTCGATAAGGGCGGCCTCGTCGCGGTGGACGCGGCTTCGGTGTTCTTCGAGCAGAAGGGCACGGACAGCGCCATCTTCCGCGCCATCAAGAACCCGCCGACCGGCGGCATCGTCATGCCCGCTCTGGAGCGCGTCGCGACGGGATACGGAGACGTGGCCGGCCTCACGCTCGACGCTGCGTGCGTCTACTTCTGGAGCACGCCAGCCAGCGGCGGCACCTCGACGCTCCACGTCTATCCGAAGACACGCACCGTGCTCCAGGGCTCGGTAGCGACGACCATCAAGGCGCCGCATACTCCCTAGGGAGTACGTCGATCGCTGCGCACGCATGAATCCCGCAGCGGCGCGCGCTTGCGGGAAACCGCAGTGACGTCGCGCCTCGGCACGGGCCTATGCTGCCGCCGAGGTGGGGACGACGACGCAGAAAACGAAGGCCCTCCCACGCGACGCGCAACGAAAGCTGCGCGCCGTGAAAGACGCTCTGGCGCACTACTCCTTGGCCGGCGACAACGTGGCCGTTGCCCTCGAGGCGCTCCGCGATCTCGTCGACACCGACAAGGTCGTTCTGTACAGCCTCAAGCAGCGGCCCACCGGCGATGATCTGATGATCGATCGCGAAGCCGTCGTCTCTCTGGTGCCGGGGGCGTGGCGGAGCGCGTTCGACGAGCTCCTCGTCGGCCGCGGCACGGTGTGGGGCGTCTACAACGCGACCACTCCGGAGCCTGCGCAGCGCGATCGCGTCCTTCGCACCGGCGAGGTCGCCGAGCTCACCGAGGGTCGGGTGATCGCGATCAAGGACTTCGTTTTTGGCCGCATCGGTGCCACCGGCTCGGACACGATGCGCGCGCTCGTGTGCGATGGTCCGAGTCTCCTCGCGTGCCTGGGCATCGTCCAGCCCGAGGATACGAATGAGCGCCAGCGCGACCTCCTCGCCCGAGTCCTGCCGGCGTTCCGGAGGCGGCTCGTCTTCGAGCGCATCATCGCCGAGGCGTCCGTCGCGAGTCGCGCGATGGACGCCGCGCTAGAACAGATCAACGGGCGGGCGTGGCTGCTCGGCGCAGACGGCCGCATCGCCCACGCCAACGTGGCCGGCGCTGCACGCTTGGACGCCGATCGCACCAGCACCCGCGCCGTCCTCGCCGCGTGCGTCAGCGGCGACGTCGCGCCGCGGTTCAAGGTCACGCCGCTGCGTGATGGTGACGGCACGGATCGCGGGCACATCGTCGTGGAGATGGTCGACGGCGCGCCCCGCGCGCTCTTCGAGGCAGCGCGGCGCTTCAACCTCACGCCTGCCCAGACGCGCGTCCTCGAGCGCGTCGCGCGCGGCATCTCGAATGCGACCATCGCTGCCGAGCTGGGCGTCGCCGAGCGCACCGTCGAAGCACACGTGACGGCGATCCTGGTGAAGGCGCAGGTGCCGAGCCGATCGGCGCTCATCGTGCATATCTACGCCACCGCCGGGCGCCTCTGATGGGCCCGCGGCGCCGCCCTTCAGCCGCGCCTTTGCGCCTCCCGGCGTAACGGTGTAATCCCGGCGAGATGAGCCGGACGGACGAACAGATCGAGCGGCCGGACGGACGCGTGGAGCTCTCGGAGGACGCCGCGGTCGCGATCTCGAAGGACTCTGCGCTCTTCAACGAGGACCTTGCGCCCACGCAGATCGCGAAGCGCAACTGGGGGACCTATACGTTCGCGGCGCTGTGGATCTCCATGGCCCATTGCATCCCGACGTACCTGCTGGCCTCGGGGCTGATCAGCGCCGGCATGAACTGGTGGCAGGCGCTCCTGACCATCCTCGTAGGCAA
>JAYTOQ010000881.1:0-5329 GCA_043747665.1 Polyangiaceae bacterium
AAGTAGAAGAGCAGCGGGGCCGCCGCGCGTCCACTCGGCACGCGCGAATCATCGTCGAAGAAGGTCGCTTTTGGTGAGATACTTCGCAGCCGATGGACGAGGAGCGCATCAAGCGGGCGATGCTTGCGGCGATCGAGCGCACCGACTTTGCGCGCGTGGTTGCGGGGCTCGCTGGAAGAGACGACGAGGCGGGAGAGAGATCGGGCACGGAGCCGGAGACGGCCTCGGAGACGGCCACGGCCATGGCCACGGATGCCGACAGCGCGGCCACGCCCGTGACGCAGCGGCTGCTCACTCGAATCGTCCTTGGTGACATCCTCGACGACGCAATCCTCGGAGCTCGTCCCGCGGATCGGACGTTTCCGCTGCGGCTCTTCTTCTCGGAGCTCGGGACGCTGCTCGGGCACGACGACGGCGAGAAGAGCGCCGGCGAGCTCGCCTTCACGCTCTCGAGCGGTCTCAACTTCTTCTTCCGCGCCGAGATGGATCCCGAAGCGAAGATCCGCGTCGGGCTCGAGGTGAGCCGGCAGCTCTACGCGCTCGCGCACGATCCCCACGCCAAGATGGACGCGGACATGGTCGCGAAGGCGGCGCCGCTCCTCGCGACGCTCATGACGACGGAGCTCGAACGCGTGCGCTTCGAGAGCGTCGATCACGTCAAGGTCTACGATTCGCAGATCCACGAACGCACTGCCACGTCGGATCCCACGGGCTCGCGCATACTTCGCCCGGCTTCGTTTCTCTGTCGGGTCCAGGCCAACAACGCCGTCAAAGCGAAAGCACAGGTCGTCACGTGAGCAGCAGCATGAACGATGGGCCGAACGCCACCTGGCTCCCGAACCTGGTCGGCGGCGTCTCGATCTGGAAGCTCGCCGTCGATCTCAACGAGGCGAAGTTCTTCGACGGCCGCCTCCTCGTACCGGAGACCGAGGGATCCGAGAGCCTGCCGGTCACGGTGCGTTGGGACCTCACCGGCCTCGTGCCGCTGCGGGACGCGCGCGCCAAGTATCCGGGCGACGTGGACAAGGCGGTCAAAGACTTCCAGGGCGCGCTCGACCGCGTCGCGAAGGTCTTTGCCACCAAGGACAGCGGCTTCGACAAGTACAAGACCGCGTTCACCGTCCCGTCCGTCGAGGCCGAGGACGGCGGCAACTACTTCTACTCGCCGACCACGCAGAAGCTCTACGTGATCAACTGGGGCGCCTCTCCGCGCTCCATGGCGGGACGCGCCGAGTACGTCTTCGGCTACGAGGACTGGGGCAAAGCCTTCAAGGACAAAGACGGCGGAGCGCTCGGTGGCGGCAGCGTCTCCGCGCTCGCCACCGCGAGCGCGGTCGCCGCGGCGGACGCTGCAAAGAAGGACCAGAAGAAGCGAGAGGAAGAAGAGAAAAAAGCGAAGGACAAGGATGAGAAGAAGGACGACGGCAAGAAGCGTCCTTGGTGGATGTGGCCGCTCTTCGCGCTCATCGCGATCGCGCTCATTCTTCTCGCGCTGTTCCTTCTGAAGGCGTGCGAGGCGCAGAACAACCTCATGACCGCCGATGGCGGCGAGGCAGGCGCCGAGGCCGCGGCAGACGGCTCGAACGACAGCGCAGCGAGCGGCGACGCCATGGGCGAGGCCGGTGACGATGCGGCGGGCGACGCGGGGGCCGACGCCGCGGGCGACGCAGCCGCAGACGCCGCGGGTGACGGCGGCGATGCCGGCAAGGACGCGGGCAAGGACGGAGGCAAGGACGCGGCCGCATCGAACGACGACGAGGAAGACGACGGCGACGACACCGAGAGCGACATCGAGATCGGTCCCGACGGCAAGCCGAAGCCTGGCGGCAAGGTGATCATCATGATGGGCGGCGCGCCCGGCGGCTCGGGTCCCGCGGCCAAGAAGGCCCCGCATCGCCGCCATTACCAGGCCGACGCGGTGAAGTGGCGCGTCGCCGCCGGCAACGAAAAGGTGACTCGCACCGAGACGCGCGGCAAGCGCTTCGACGTGTGGCTCGCGAAGGGCAAGACCTTCCAGGGCGTGGGCGTCGAGTGGCAGGACAAGGCGGGCAAGTGGCATGCTCACTGATCGCGAGGCACGCACATGAGTGACGTCATTCAGACGCTCGAGACCGCCATCCACGAGGCGTTGACCGCCGTCGCCGGCAGTGCCGAGGCGCAGGGCGAAGGCCTCGTGCTCCGCGATCTCGCGCTCCGGACGCGCAAGCTGAGACGCGCTTGGCAACGGCGGCAGAGCGTCGGGCTCTTCGGCCCCTCGCAGGCCGGGAAATCCTTCTTGGTTGGGGCGCTTCTATCCCACGAGCTCGGCTCGCTCAAGGTCATGGCCCGCGATCGCGAGGTCGATTTTTTGAAGGAGATCAACCCCGCGAAGGGCGTCGAGTCGACCGGCACCGTCACGCGCTTCACCGCTTCCACCTCCGGGCCCACGCTGCGAAAGGGCGATTTCTACTGCGAGCTCCTCTCGCTCGAGGGCGTGCTGGAGTCGATGGCGACGGGCTTCCTCGTCGAGTGCACCTCCCCTCCCCTCGACATCGATCGCGTCGAGCGAACGCTGCGCGAGGCGCGGCTGCAAGCAGGACCTCCGGCGCCCGCCATCTACGCGCGCGCCTGGGAGACCGTCTGGCACGATCTCACCAAGAAGTACCAGGACCGGCATCCTTACCTCAACGAGCTCCGGCGCCATCCCGCGCTGCGCGGCGGATCGCTGGGCGCCGACGTCCAGTCGACGGCTGGATGGGTCCTCGTCTACTCGCTGCTGTGGGGCGGTCCCGGCTACGCGAAGGACATCGACGCGCTCATGCGCACGCTTGTGCAGGGCACCGAGCAGCTCGGTCACGTCGAGGCCGTCGAGGTCGCTCTCCAGCACGTGCGCGCCTCGAGCGATGCGCCGAGCGTCATCGACGCGTCGTGCCTCAACGCGCTCGGCAGCTCGCGCACGGTGGTGATGGCGACGACGTCCGAGCCGTCGCCGCGCGACGTCGCGCTCGATCCCGGGGTGCTCGCGGCGCTCATCGCCGAGATCCGTCTGCCGCTGAAGTCGGTGCCCGGCTCGCTCCTGGACAAGGCCGATCTCCTGGATTTTCCCGGCGGCCGTGCGCTGAAGGGCATCAACGGCTTCGGGCCCGCGGAGCTCAACACGGGCAAGCTCGAGAACGCCATCGAGGTGTACAAGCGCGGCAAGCTCACGTTCCTCTTCGAGCAGTACTCGCTCGACCGCGAGATCACCGCGCTGCTCCTCTGCTCGCCGGGGCCGACCAAGCCCGAGGCGATCCAGCTCCAGTCGCAAGTCGAGAGCTGGCTGCAGATTCGCCACGGCTCGGCGACGCCCAAGGATCCGAAGGAGGTCGACCATCCCGGCCTCTTCCTCGCGCTCACCAAGTTCGACATGAGCCTCGGCGCGCTGCGCTCCGACAACGCCAAGGATCGCTGGGACTCGCGCGTGCAGGAGGCGTGCGTCGACTTCTGGGCGCGCGGGCACGGCTCGTGGATCCTCAACTGGGGCAGCAAGGGACGTCCGTTCACCAACGTGTTCTGGATCCGCAACCCGTACGCGGATCAGATGCAGGCGCTGAAGCCGGGCGACGGCGACTACGAGACGGTGAAGCAGGGCTACCTGGCGTCGCGCGCCGTCGAGACGTTCATCGCCGACCCCGAGGAGAAATGGCTCGCCGTCGAGGGCCTGGAGCCGGGAGGCCTGCCGAAGAGCGGCGTTCCCCTCCTCGCCACCCATCTCCGCACGAAGATGAGCGAGGACATCAAGGCGAAGGAGCTCGGCCAGGAGGCGCGCGCCATCCGCTCCGAGCTCCTCAGCGTCCTGAAGGCTCTCACGCCCTCTCGCGATGAGGCCGAGGAGCGCGCGCGCAAGCTCGAGGAGGCCAAGCAGCTCGTCTCGGCAGTGGAGGCCGAGATGAGCCGCCGCTGCACCGGCGCCGTGTTCGGTGAGCTCATCGATCTCATCGTCGCACCCGAGCCCGATCTCGAGGCCGAGGTGAAGAAGATCCTCGATGTGGTCATGCCGATGAGCATCAAGGCGAGCGACAAGGTGAAGAAGGTGCTCGTCCACGTCCTCAAGTGGTGGTCGAAGCTCGCAGCGGAGCGGCTCCGTGGCAGCGAGCTCGCCATCCCGCAGGCCCAGGCGGAGAGCTTCGTGCGCGAGGTCTGCACGTCGAAGCTGCTCTTGCCGGTGCTGGGCAACGCCATTTTCCCGTACTTCGCGCGCACGCAGGTCGACGTCGGCCTCGTGGCGACCATCCTGCGCGTGAAGATCTCCGACGCCATGCTTGGTCTCCTCGTGGTCGACGGCAGAAAGACGCCGGACCTGCCCGTGCGCCTCAGCTACGCTGAGGACGCATCGGACACCGCCGCCGCAGTCGACTGGGCGAACGTCGACTTCGACGACGAGCCCACCGCGCAGCCAGGAAAAGGCGTATCGATCGTGTTTGCGGGCAACCGCTACTTCTCGAAGTGGTCAGCCGGTCTCGGCGACTTCTACGTACGCAGCGGCGGCTCACGTGGTGCGAACATCGAAGATGCGCGCGTCATGCACCTCACCGAGGTGCTGAAGCGCGTCGAGAGCGTCGAGATCCTCTCGCTCCCCGGCTGAGCCCTTCTCCGGCCCGCTTCCGCCTTACCCATGCCGCCCGCTGATCCTCCTCGTACCAACCCCGCCCCGCAGGCCGACCCTTACGAGGCCGACGAGTCCGAGCTCGACGAGGCTGCGGCCGGGCCGGACGCATTCGATCTCGCCGCCCTCCGCAAGCAGGCCAACGTTCCCGGGCTGCTCACGCTCGCGAAGGCGTATCGTTCGGGCACCGCCCCCGGCGGCCGCGACATGGCGAGGTGCCTCGAGGCCTATCGCGCCGCCGCGGCGCTCGGCAGCGCGGAGGCGGAGTACGGAGTCGCGCTCTTTTCCATGAACGGCGGCTCGGTCGTTCCGCAGGACCTCCGAGAGGGCACGTTGCATCTTCGCGCCGCGGCCGAGAAGGGCAGCGTCCCCGCGAAGGTCTATCTCGGCAACCTCTACGAGCTCGGCATCAACTACAAGGCCGACCCCGAGAAGGCTGACGTCTGGTACCGCAACGCCGCGCGCGGCGCGCACGTCGAGTCCGAGCAGGGCTCCGATGCGTGGAACCGCGACCTCGCCGAGCTGGGGTGTGCGCGCTATGCGCTGCTGCTCGAGCGCGAAGCGGGCGTCGACGAGGCCGAGAAGAAGCGCCTGCTCGCGCGCGCGAAGGCCCACGGCTACGGGCTGCGGATGCGAGAGGACGTCACCGAGGGCGATCGCGTGACGTTCGTCGATGCGTTGACGAGCGCAGAGGCCGCGACCGCC
>JAYTOQ010000882.1:0-4855 GCA_043747665.1 Polyangiaceae bacterium
CTGCACCTGGTAGAGGTTCATCGGCATGTCGCGCCAGCTCTTGATCTCGCGACGCGCGATGTCGGTGACGATCTCCTCGTGCGTGGGGCCGAGATGGAACTCGCCGCCCTTGCGATCCTTCAGGCGGAAGAGCGTGTCGCCGTAGAGGTCCCAGCGCCCCGTCTCCTTGAAGTACTCGGCGGGGAGGAGCGCCGGCATCAGGATCTCCTGCGCACCGGCGCGGTTCATCTCCTCGCGGACGATGGCCTCGATCTTTCGCAGCACACGCAGGCCGAGCGGGAGAAAATCGTACATGCCCGCGCCGACCTTGCGGATGTAGCCAGCGCGCACGAGCAGCTTGTGGCTCGCGTTGGCGGCGTCGGCGGGAGCTTCCTTGACGGTGGGGATGAGTGCGCGGGAATAGAGCATGGCGGTTTCGCGTGCAGGATTAGCACGCCCGCCGCCTCCTCAGCCCCCGAAGATCTCCCGCGCCATGAGGCTCGGCGGCACGGTGGCCCGGATGAGGACGTCGGTATGGAACTTCTTCAGCGAGAACTTCGCGCCTTCCCGCTGGCGGTAGCGCTCGCGCATCTTGAAGATCATCTGCCGGCCCGTGAGGTACGCGAGCGGCTGCGTCGGGCTCATCGTGTACCGCTTCACCTCGGACAGGGCGAGCTGGCGCTCGAGATGCACTTCGTCGGTGAGCATCTTCACGGCCTGGTCGAAGGTCATGTCGGAGACGTGGAGGCCGACGTCGATGACGATGCGCGCTGCGCGGACGAGCGTCCACTCGAGCTGCATGAGCCGCTCCTCGTCGGTGTAGTAGCCGAGCTCCGCCATCAGCTCCTCGGAGTAGAGGGCCCAGCCCTCCGAGAAAATGGCGTGATCGAGGGCCTTCCGCACCAGCGACGGGTTCCGGCGCGCGAACGAGAGCTGGAGGTGGTGACCCGGATACGCCTCGTGCACCGCGGTGTCGACGAGGTCGCCGTGGTCGTTCTCGCGGAGCATCTCCTCCTGCTTCGGCTTCGAGAGCGTCTTGTCGACGGGCGTGACGAAGAAGAAGCCCTTGGTGGTGGCGTCGAACGGCGGCGGTTGATCGTAAGCCGCGGTGACGGTGCTGCGGAGGAACGGCGGCGTGTCGATGACGTCGAGATCGTCGCCGGGCGGGAATTCGACGGCGTCCTTCTGTGCGAGGTACGCGCGCGCGCGCGTCACCTCGGTACGGTAGGCGTCGAGCAGACCGTCCGCGGTCGGATGATGGCCCTTGAGGCGCGCCACCACGTCGGGCCAGCCCTTGGCCTTCGGGTCGATGCGCTTCGCGACCTCGGCCATCTGCGCATTCGTCTCGGTGAAGAGCTTCTTGCCCATCGCGAGGAGGTCCTCGGGGCTCTCCTCGAGGAAGTAGTCGTTCTGGAGGAGGAAGCCGAAGAGCTCGCGGCCCGCGGAGAAGCGGCCGTTCGAGCGCGGTAGCACCTCCTTCTGGAGCGCCTTCTTGTAGTCCTCGTACGCGGCCTCGGAGACCTTGAGCGCGGCCTCGACGCGCGCCGTCTCGCCCGGGAGCGACGCGATGAGGAACGGACGCTGCGCCTCGAGGAACGACTTCGCCGACGACGCACGATCGATCCCGACCTCGGTCCACACGCGCGGCGGGTTGAGGAGATTCGCCTTCGCCGCCTCGATGACCTTGGGGATCTTCTCGAGGCGCGCCACCACGTTGCGCGCGCGCTCGGCGGCAGGCGCGTAGTCGCGCGCGGTCATGAAGAAGATCGCGTTGAGCGGCGACGCATAGATGTCGGGCTGCCGCTGGAGCGGGCGCTGCACGCGCTTCGTGCGGATGTCGACCTCGAGCGCGCCGATGAGCATCGTGAGATCGGTGCGACCCGCCGGGCTCAGCTTCGGCGTCCGGAAGCGCTCCTTGAGGGACTTGAGCATCGCCTCCTCGCGGTCGACGGCCTTGTCGAACCCGGCGATGGTGCGATCGTCGAGCTCCGCGTCGTTCTTGTGGAGGCCGAGCGCGGTCGCCGACTCGGGCGCAATCTCGACGAGGAGATCGAGGTACTCCTGCCCCGCATTCTGGACGGCGGCGTCGTCGGGATCCGCGGGCTGCGGCGGCGGCGGTGCGGCACGCTTGGGCGAAAGATCGACGAGCGCGTTCGGCGGCGGCGGTGCCGTCGGGTGCGAGCCGTCCGCCGCGGGAGCGCAGGCGATCGCCGGAGCGAGAATGGCGAGGATGGCGAGGATGGCGAGAAGGAGGAAGAGCGACTTGCGAAGAGAGAGACACGAACGACGCGTGCGGTTCACTGTGCGCGCACCCTAGCCGTTCACGATTCGCTCGTCGATCGACGACGCATCGACGACGCGAGCTTTTGGATGACTGACTCGCGGGTCACATCACCGGAACTGCAAGTGTGATCGTAGGCGTCTCGATCTGGCAATTCTCGGCCGAGCAGACGCTCATCTTGTACGTGCCGGAGACCCGAGCCTCGCCCGTCGCGGTCGGCTTGAAGCGGACGGTCAAGGTCGCGGCCTTCTCGCCGTCCTCGCGGAAGTCGCCGGCGGCACGCGAAAACGTGTTCGCGTCTGCGCTCCCGAGGAACTGCACGCCGGGCGCGGCGGCGGCGATGAACTTGTACGGGTACTCCTTGTTCACGTGGTACTCGCCGGCGGCGGCAAGGCGTAGCGTCATCGTGCAGGGAGTGTCGACGCGGCAGCCGGGAGAGGCGGCGTCGAGGACGAAGTTCTTGCCGGTGAGGTGGGACGCAGCGGGCTTCAAGGCGACCGGCGCGGGAGCCGGAGCCGACGCTGCGACAGCGGCGGTCGTGCTGGTCGCGGACCTCGCGCTCGCAGGCGGCTTTGCGGAGACAGACGCCGGCGCGGACGCGAACGCGGACGCGGACGCGAGCGCGAGCGCGGACGCGGATGCCGCAGGCGCCGATGCGACCGGCGTGCCGGTGATGGCAATGGTCGGCGCTTCGCTCGGCACACCGACCGCGGACGCGGTGGGAGCAGTCGAGGTGGCGTCGGACTTCGAACACGCCGGCAGGAGCGCGGCGAGCGCCAGCGACGACGCGATGGCAAGGCGGGATGCATGCATGTTCACACCTGGGTCCGTAGCACTGCGCCGAGCGTCTCGCGAAGGTAGCGAACGGCGAGCCCGACGGTTCGCTCGGTGGAGTCTGGCTTGTCGCGAAGGGGCGGCGCGACTTCCATGATGTCGCCGCCCAGCATCCCGACCTCGGCGCCGATGCGGCGGATGAGCGTGACGAGGAAGTCGGGCTCGAGACCGGCGGGCTCGGGGGTCCCGGTGGCATCGGCATGAAGGCTGTCGGTGCCGTCGATGTCGTTCGAGAAGTAGACCGACTCGATGCGCCGCTCCTTCAGGTGCGCGAGCAGCGCATCGAGCGCGGCCTCGGGATCGCGAAGGCACTCCTCGGCCCAGAACTGGCGGACGCCGAGCGTGCTCTCCCAGTGCTGGCGATCGCGACGTGACGCGCGCGTGCCTACCTGTACGAGGCGGCCGTCGCGACCGAGCAGCTCGTTGGCATGCCACGACCACGTCGCGAAGCAGTACTTGATGCCTAGCCGCTCCTCGAGGAGATCGGTGTGCGCGTCCGGCTGGACGATGCCCCAGCGATCCTTGCGAGCCCGAGAGAGCGCCGAGGCGACGGGCCACGCCGTCGAGTGATCGCCGCCGAGCACGATGGGCGCGATGCGCGGGTTCAGCGTGAACACCAGATCGAGCGCGCGCTCCGCGATTGAGAGCGGCGACACGGGGAGTCGGCAACGCACGTCGGGCGCGACGTTCGGGTAGATCGCGGCACGCGAGGCCTCCTTTTGCGGCTCCGCGAGCATGTCGTCGTGGAGGAGCTGCGGCACGACGAACACGTCGCCGATGTCGACCACACCGAGGGACGCAGCGCGCGCCGGCCAGTCGGGCACCTCCTCGAGGAGGCGCGTGCGGATCGCCTGCGGGCCCAGGTTCGCGCCACGACGGAAGCCCGCGCCGACGTCGGACGGGATGCCGAGGACGAACGCGCGTGCGCTCGCGATGCCGGCGAGCGCGGCGCGGAAGCGATCGTCGACCTCCGCATCGGTCTTCGCGCCATAGAGTTGCCGCTGGAGAGCGAGCTGCGCGTCACGTCCTGTCGACACGAGGTACAGGCCGCCTGCGGCAGGCCTGAGGAGGAGAGCGAGCTCTTCGAGCGACGTCACGGCGACAAAGGTACCATGGCGCTCGATGATGGCCCTGGCGCTCGAGCGCGTGACGAAGGCGTTCGGCGCGCGCTCCGTGATCCGCGAGACCTCGCTGGAGGTCGCGAAGGGCGAGCGCCTCGCGCTCATCGGCCCGAGCGGCTGCGGAAAGTCGACGCTGCTGCGGATGATCCTCGGCCTCGTCGTGCCGGACAGCGGCGTGGTGCGGGTCGGCGACGTCACGGTCACCGAGGCGACGGCGCGCTCGGTGCGGCGTCGCGTCGGTTACGTGATCCAGGACGGCGGACTCTTTCCGCATCTCACGGCCGAGGAGAACGTGACGCTGGTGTCCCGCCTCAACGGCAACGGCCGCAACGGGAATGGCCGCAACGGGAATGGCGGCAACGGGAATGGCGGCAACGGCCACCACGGCGACCCAGCGAAGCTGCGCGCGCGCGTGAAGGAGCTCGCCGAGCTGGCGCGTCTGCCGGAGACGCTGCTCGCGCGTTACCCCCTCGCGCTCTCCGGCGGCGAGCGCCAGCGCGTCGGTCTGATGCGCGCGCTCATGCTCGACCCCGACGTGCTGCTCCTCGACGAGCCGCTCGGTGCGCTCGATCCCATCGTCCGCGCCCGCCTCCAGGAGGATCTCCGCGACGCGTTCCGGAAGCTCGGGAAATGCGTGCTC
>JAYTOQ010000883.1:0-5103 GCA_043747665.1 Polyangiaceae bacterium
GCCGCGAAGTGAACGAGCTGCCGGTCTTGCGGCCGGCGATATTTCGTGTACGAAGTAACTCATGCCCAGCCCGTATCGCGAGGAGCACGACCACTTCCGCAACACCGTCCGCCAGTTCGCGACCAAGGAGCTCGCTCCCTACGCCGACGAATGGGAAAAGGCCGAGCTCTTCCCGAACAACGTCTTCAAGCGAGCCGGTGAGCTTGGCATCCTCGGGGCGCACTACCCCGAGGAGCACGGCGGCGCGGGCGGCGACTACTGGTTCAGCGTCGCGAAGGCCGAAGAGCTGCCGCGGTGTCTCTCCGCGGGCGTATCGATGGGGCTCCTCGTTCAGAGCGACATGGCGACGCCGGTCATCAGCGACCTCGGCTCGAAGGATCAGATCGAGGAGTTCCTGAAGCCGGCGCTGAAGGGCGAGAAGATCGTCGCGCTCGGTGTGAGCGAGCCCAACGCGGGCAGCGACGTGGCGGGCATCCAGACCTGGGCGAAGCGCGACGGTGACGACTGGATCGTCAACGGCTCGAAGACCTACATCACGAACGGCACGCGCTGTGACTTCGTCACGCTGCTCGTGAAGACCAACCCCGAGGCCGGCGCACACGGCTGCAGCTTCTTCCTCGTGCCGTCGAAGACGAAGGGTTTCAGCGTCTCGAAGAAGCTGAAGAAGATCGGCAACCACGCGAGCGACACCGCGGAGCTCGCGTTCGAGGACATGCGCGTCCCCCAGCGCTACATGCTGGGCGAGCCGAACCAGGGCTTCATGTATTTGATGCAGAACTTCCAGACCGAGCGCCTCATCGCGTGTGTCAGCGCGTGCGCGGGGCTCCAGCTCGCGATGGATCAGGCGATCGAGTACGGCCGCGAGCGCAAGGCGTTCGGCAAGCCGATCATCAAGCGCGAGTACTGGCAGCACAAGTTCGTCGACCTGCACGCGAAGCTCGAGGCGGCCCGTGCGCTCACGTACAAGGCCGCCGACATGTACAACGATGAGCGGTACGTGAAGAAGGTCACGATCTCGTTCGAGACGGTGAAGATCATCAGCATGGCGAAGATCTTCGTCGGCGAGCTGGGCACCGAAATCATGGACCAGTGCCTCCAGTTCCACGGCGGCGCGGGGTACATCGAGGAGATGCACATCGCGCGCGCCTGGCGCGATCAGCGACTGCTCCGGATCGGCGGCGGCACCACCGAGACGATGCGCTACTACGTCGCGAAGCTCATGGGGCTCTGAGCCCTATTTCGTGAGCTTCAGCGTGTACGACATGCGAGGCGCGATGACGGCGCCTGAGCAGATGAACGTGTCCGTGCTGATGAGCGCGGCCTCGGTGTACGCCGTCGCGGGTGAGCCGTTTACGATGGGCTGCGCGACCTTCTCGCCGAGCACCTCCTCTCCAGACCGGAGTGCCGCCTTTTCGACGTTCGCGATGCGGTCGCTGATGCCGTTCGCTACCGCGCCCCCGGCAACGAACGCGGCGCATACTGACTCCGCGAACGCCTTCGCGGTATGGATAAAATAGGCCTAGATCGCATTTTGGTAGGCGAAAGAAAGTGCACTGGAGTGCGTGATCGCCATTTGCGGCGGTGCCGTCGGACAAGTGCAGGATGCACGTAATAAACGGGGCGCGCGTGAGCGCGCGAGACACGACCGACGACATGCGCTCCTGCGGCACGCGCGGCTCACGCACCGCGCCTGATGAGGACAGCGCGGCTCGCTCGTTCCGCCACGCGAGAAAGTTCCACGCTTCGAACGCGAAGCGGGCGCGCAGACCGGAGTCTGCACGCCCTCTTGCTCGAAGCGCCGCGCGACAGGCGCGGTCAGCTGGCGATCACGGATTGCAGACGAGCTGACGGGTGACCTTCCCGCCCTTCGGCCCGGTGACCGTGAACGCGCGGCCGCCGAGGAAGTCGATGGTCACGCTCGCGCTCGTGCCGGCCTTCGTGCGCTCCAGGACGATCTCGCCGCTCTGCGGGCAGCCGAGCTCGCCGATGCCGCAGCGCTTGTAGCCGGCGATGCTGTGCGAGAATTCCCGCGCGGCGATCATCGTCTGCGCGCTGCCGTCGCGCGTGACGCACTTTGCGGCGGAGTCCCACGTGGCGGTGAAATCGGCGGTGTGCGAGAAGGCCTTGCCGTTCTTCGTCGTGCCCGTCCAGTTGCCGGTGCGGTGCTTCGTGATGACCGCGCCTGTCTTCGTGTAGACGACGACGCGCTTGCCGCTGATCTGGGCGCCGTTCGCCTTGAAGCCGCTGGCCTCGAAGGTGACGGTGAGCGCGCCGTTGGCGAGCTCGTAGGTGGTGGTGACGGTGCCGTCGAAGCTCACCAGCCCGTAGGGCCCCGTGCAGCCCTTGAAGACGTGCGTAGCGACATTGGCGGCGAGGGTGGTGGTGATGCAGCCGGCGGGCTTGAACCACTTGCCGAGGTTCGCCTTCACGTTGCCGGCGACGGCGGCGCCGTCTGCGCCCTCGGCGGGCGTCCCCGGGTCTGCGGGATCCGAGCCGCTGAGCGGCTCCTCCACGCCGGACTCCATCGAGTCGTCCTGATCCTGCGCCTCGCTGTTGTCGTCGACGAGCTGCGCTTCGTCGGTGCCGAGCGTGCCATCGCTTGCCGTGCTGCCGGTCTTCGCCGCGCAGCCGGCGACGACGAGACCACCGAGGACGACCATCGTAGAGAGCGCGGCGACGTTCGAGAGCTTCATCATCAAGATTCCCTCCGTTCGGGTATGCGAGACAGACGAGCACTCTCCGTGCCGTGCGCTTGCGCCGGGCAGCCCCCAGGAAATGCCGGATTTTCAGGCCCCGCCAGAGTTGTGAAGGGAACGTGCGCCGTTCCGGGTGAACGTGCCCGCGTTCACCCGCGGACGTCCGGGTCTCTACGCGGCGCGCAGCTTCTCGCCTTGGCCCATATGGAAGAACCTGCGCAGCTCGCCCTGCAGCTCGCCGAAGCGTGCCCGCGTGACGTAGTCGCGCTCGAGGCGCCCGGTGAAGCGCCGCGCGCAGACGTTGGCCATGCGATAGCGCTCCCCTTCGATGGTGTCCTCGGCGTGCACGAACGAGACGTCGTCGTAGAGGCGCTCGCGTAGGCGGCGACTGGACCGCTCGTCGAACCCCTCCACCGCGGAGGCGAGGATCACGTACTTGTCGACCTCGGCTTGCAGCTCGAGCTCGAGCTGCGTGGCCTCGCGGTCGAGAGATGCGCGGTCAGCGAGGTAAACGAAGTGACTGACGCCCTCAATGATCTGGCAGAGGGGATCGAGACCGGCGCCCTCGACGTCGACGGCGCGATCGCCGAGGCGCGGAATGCGGAGCTGCAGCTCGAGGCCGTCCTCCGACTCGCGCACGAGAAGCGCTTCTCGCTGTCCGTCGTCGGCGTGCGTCACGAAGGCGTCGACATCGGCGGAGCGATCGAGCCTGTAAAGGGCCTCGAGGCCGCGTTGGATGCGGGTCGCGAGCGCGATCTCGCGCACGAGCCCAGCGCCGTTGCCCTCGAGCGCTCGCTCGACGCTGCCGGAGCTGCCCGACCTGCCGGAGCTGCCTGACCTGCCCGAGCGGCGCTCGCCGTCCGTCACGAGAGGACCCGGCCGCCTCCGCGCGGCGCGAGGAAGCCCTGCGAGACGAGCGCGTCGCCGAGGCGCTCGTTGCGGGTCTTGAGCCATCGCTCGTAGAGCTTCAGCACGCCGCGCGACGTCTTCACGCCCTTGGCGACGGTGGCGTTGGCCACCTCGGAGAGGACGGCGACGAAGCTCGTGAAGTCCTTCGCGAGCTCACCGAAGATGTCGACGCTGCTCTTTTCGAGATCCTTCTCGCTGCCTCGCTGCAGGAGGGAGCCCGCCGTCTCGTAGGCAGTGCGCCCGATGCTGATCACGTACTTCGTGTCGACGCCGCGCGCCTCGAAGTGATCGGCGAAGAAGCCAGACGAGTAGAGGACGCCGTCGCCGAGCGTCCGCAGCTTCTCGAAGCGCTGTGCGAGCCCGGGCGTGTGGAGCGCCTCGTCGAGGAGGAGCGTGAGCGGGCGCTCGAGCGTCCGCTCGATTGGGCTGCCGGGCTTCGCGAGCTCAGCAAGCAAGGCGATGACGTAGGTCCGAGCACCGTCCGAGGGGGTCACCCCACGCGCCTTCATGGCGTCACCGACGATCTCCTCGAAGAAGTCCGAAACGGATGCGGTTGCGACGATCGACATGCCTTATGGGGAGTATACGCCCCCCTTGCCATAGGCAATTTTCGCTGTATGTCCGGGCGGTTACGTCAAGAAGCATGACAGCACTCCATGCGTTGGAGTGCCAGACCGAGGCAGGCGGCCACAGCTTGACCGCGGTAGAGCCCGGAATATCAACGCTTCCGCTAAGTTGAGCGGGGCAGGCAGATCGCCAGGCGATGTGCGCGCTGGCCCTTGACGCCTCCAGGAGCGCGATTATGTTCCGCCGCAGCCGTTAGCACTCACTACCGGTGAGTGCTAACAATCGCGACTCAAGCGAATTTGCTCCCCGCTGGCCGGGGAGGCTCGAAGGAGAGAACGACCATGAATATCCGTCCCCTGCAGGACCGCGTCATCCTCAAGCGTGTGAAGGAAGAGGAGAAAACGAAGGGCGGCATCATCATCCCCGATACGGCCAAAGAGAAGCCGATCGAGGGTGAGGTCGTTGCCGTCGGCAACGGTAAGGTCCTCGAGGACGGTACGGTCCGCAAGCTCGACGTCAAGGTCGGCGACCGCGTCCTCTTCGGCAAGTACAGCGGCACCGAGGTGAAGCTCGAAGGCGAAGAGCGCCTGATCGTCCGCGAAGACGACATCCTCGCCGTTCTCGAGAAGTGAGCGGCTGCTCGGGTCATGGAGGCTCCGCCGCTCTGACCCGAGACCCCGCCCTTCAGTCATAGATTTTTCTAAAAGATTTAGAGGTCACGAACATGGCAGCGAAAGAAATTGTCTACACCGAGAACGCGCGCAACCTGATCCTCGCGGGCGTCAACGCGCTCGCCGACGCGGTCAAGGTCACGCTCGGCCCCAAGGGTCGCAACGTCGTCATCGAGAAGAGCTTCGGCTCGCCGACGGTCACCAAGGACGGCGTCACCGTCGCGAAGGAGATCGAGCTCGAGAACCGCTTCGAGAACATG
>JAYTOQ010000884.1:0-2068 GCA_043747665.1 Polyangiaceae bacterium
GCTGCTCGACGAGACGAACGACGCCGTTCTCGTCACCGACGACAGCGGCCGCTACGGCGCCGCTAATCGCGCAGCAGGCCTCCTCTTCGGCCTCGCGCCGAGCGACATCATCGGGAAGTCGCTCGCCGATTTCACGCGAGCGGATTTCGATCCGAAGGGCGGCTGGAAGCGCGCGGGACGAGAGGGCCGAGCGAGCGGATTCTTCGTCCTCGTGCGTGCCGACGGATCGACCCGCGACGTCGAGCTTCGCGCGACGTCCGACGTGTTGCCCGGCCGCCATCTGTGCATCATCCGCGACGTGACGGCGACCAGGAGCGCCGAGGACGCGCGGTTGACGAGCGAGCGAAAGTTTCGTCTGCTCGTCGAGTCCAGCGCCGACGTCTGCTGCATCATCGACGCCGAGCAGATCCAGTACGTCTCGCCGGCGATGAAGACGATGCTCGGGCACGACCCTGCGGAGGTCGTGGGCACCAGCCCGCTCCGCCTCGTTCACCCCGAGGACGTCGGCCGCGTTCAGGACGGCCTCCAGAAGCTCCTGAGCACGCCGAGCCTCACACTGCTGATGAAGGCGCGCGCGATCCATGCCGACGGTAGCTACCGAACGTGCGAGATCGTCGGTCGCAATCTCTTCGACGAGCCGAGCGTGCGCGGGATGGTCGTGAACTTCCACGACGTCACCGCTCGTGAAACCGCTCAGGAAGAGCTGGCGCGGAGCACGGCGCAGCTTCGCGCGATATTCGACGGTGCGCTCGATGCCATGTTCATCGCCGACGACGACGCCCGATACACGGACGTCAACACGGCAGGACTCCGGCTCCTCGGCCTCGAGCGGAGCGATATCATCGGAAAGCAGACCCACGAGGTCTTCGAGCTGTCCGGAAGCGCCGGCGCCGACTGGCAGCGCTTTCTCGCCGGCGGTGCCGTGTCGCGCGAGATTGTCATCGGACGTGGCGAGTCCGCCCGTCACGTCCTTTTGCGCGGCGGAGCGAACATCTTTCCGGGCCGGCATCTCGGGATCTTGCAGGACCTCACCGAGCAGAAGCGCGCGGAACGAGCGCTTGCCGACAGCGAGCGCAGGTTTCGGCTCATGGTCGAGTCAGGCGCGGACGTCGTCATCGTCACTCGTGGCGGGAAGCTCACGTACGTCTCGCCGGCGATGGAGGGCGTGCTCGGCTACGCCCCCGAAAATATGCTCGGCCTCGACACGCTGGATCTCTTTCACCCCGATGACCGGCCGGCGGCCGAGGCAGTGCGCGACCAATTCTACGGGCCTCGCAAGGTACGGCACGCTCAGGTCAAGCTGCGGATGCGCCACGCTCGCGGTGGGTATCGCGTCGTCGAGATCACCCTCCGCGACTTCGTGGACGAGCCGACCATCCAGGGCGTCGTCGCGAACTTCCACGACGTCACGGAGCGCGACGACGCGCTCGAGGAGCTGCGAGTCGGCGAGGCGACGCTCCGCGACAGCGAGGCGCGCTACCGACGCATCATCGAGACGACGAGCGAGGGAGTGTGGCTTCTCGATACGGAGCGCCGGACGCTGTTCGTGAACCGCCGCATGGCGGAGATCATCGGGCGAACGCCAGAAGAGATGATCGGGCGCCCCGCCCTGAGCTTCGCAGCAGAGGGCACCATCGAACAGATGAACACCGCCTACGAGCTGCTCCGTGACGGCCTCGCGACGCGCGTCGAGATACCGCTTCGTCGCAAGGACGGATCGACATGCTGGGTGTCGGTGGCCGGCTCGCTGCTCTTCGACGATGCCGGAAACCACGAAGGTGCCCTCGCGATGGTCACGGACATCACGGCGAGCCGAGAGGCCGTCGAGCTACGCGCTCGCCTGGCGGCGATCGTCGAGTCATCGAACGACGCCATCCTCTCGTCGTCCCTCGACGGCACGATCCTCTCGTGGAACGACGGCGCCCGGCGTCTTTATGGCTACCCTCCGGAGGAAGCGATCGGACGGTCGGCGACCATGCTCGCCATGCCGGGCCACGAGGAAGAAATGGCGGCCATGATTGCCCGGGTTGCGCGCGGCCTTCCGCAGGTGGTGGAAACGACCCGCCGT
>JAYTOQ010000885.1:0-3412 GCA_043747665.1 Polyangiaceae bacterium
GTCGTCGGGAGGTAGTACTCGTCCTCGTCGACGTCCGGCATCGCCGCGAGCCGCTCCTCGATGGCCTCCCGCTCCGCTGGATCGAGGGTCAGGTGTGCGTTCCAGCCTTCCTCTTCCTTCATCGTGATCGCTTCGCGCGCCATCCCGACCGGGTTGAAGGCGAGGAACACGTGCTTGAAGTAGAGCCGCCACGATTCGTGGGACCCGTCGGCGAACCACTCCGCGGCGAATTCCTGCCGCATCACCTCCCCGAGGTATGCGCCGACTGCGGGCGCGACGAGGTCGATGCTCTCGGGGCGCGCCGCGTAGGCGGTCCGAGCCTCACGGATGTACTGGTCGACGAGGCTCAGCGTGTCCGGCGTGCCGTCGAGCGCGACCTTGTACTTCGTCGCGACGAACCGCATGCAGGCGGCGACCAGCTCGGCCACCTGCGCGGGCGGCGCCGGGAGTACATCGGCCTCCTGCTCGGGCTCGGGATGGAACCCGGCGCCGTTCGAACCGTTCGTGGGACCAGAGGGGGGCGGCGGCGGAGGCGGCGGGGGCGGCGGGGGCGGCGGGGACTGAGGAGGGTCGGACATCTTGAAGTTCCTCTTTATACCTCTTCCCGTTTGAGACGATGCCGCCTAGCCTGACGAGTCCATGCGGATCGGTGTCTTCAGCGACATCCATGCGAACCTCGAAGCGCTCTCGGCCGTGCTCGAGGCGTTTGGAAAGGAGAGCATCGACGTCTACTACTGCCTTGGAGACACTGTCGGTTACGGCGGATCGCCCAATGAATGTGCCGATCTCGTCCGCGAGGTGGCCAAGGTGACGATCCTCGGCAACCACGACGCAGCCGTCTCGGGCCGCATGGACTACTCGTATTATTACGAGGCCGCGCGCCACGCGCTCGACGTCCACGCCGCGATGATCTCAACGGAGAACATGGCGTGGCTGAAGCAGCTCCCGTATCAGCACATGCTCGAAGAGGAGAAGGTCCTCCTCTGTCATGGCTCGCCGGTTCGTCTCGAGGAGTTCGAGTACATCTTCGCGCCCGAGCAGGCGCGCGAGTGTCTCCCGCTCTGGGACAAGCTCGGCCACCTCACGCTCATCGGGCACTCGCACCTCTGCAAGGTGTTCGCGCTGACGAAGAACAGCGTCGAGGAGATACCCGCCGTCGACTTCGAGCTCGCGCCGGACAAGAAGTACATCGTTTCGGTCGGCTCCGTCGGCCAGCCGCGCGACTTCGACAACCGCGCCAGCTACGTCGCGTACGACACGGACAAGAAGCGCTTCGAGTTCAAGCGCATCGAGTACGACATCGAGCTCGCGGCCGACAAGGTCCTGCGCGCGCGCCTCGAGCGCAACTTCGCGCATCGCCTTTTCATCGGCGTTTGATTCTCAAACGCCTCTGAAAAGGCTTCTTTGTCAGGTGGCGCGATGCGCTCGCTGCGCTCGCGATCGCTTGTGCGCGGTCGCGGAGGGCTTCGTGGTTGCGGTCGCGGGGGGCTTCGTGGTTGCGGTTGCGGGGGGCTTCGGGGTTGCGGTTGCGGGGGGCTTCGGGGTTGCGCCCTCTCGAGAGCGAGGGTTCAGGGCTTGAGGTTGACGTTGAGCGGGTTTCCGCTCGCGGCGCTGATCGTCGGATGGATCATGGGGAGGACGCGGGTGCCTGGGGTTTCGGGGACGACGTCGCGGACGAACGTCGCGAGGTCGACGTCGATCTTGTAGCGGCGGTTTCCCGAGCTGACCGTGCCATGCAGCTCGAGAGCGAGCTCGCCGCCGCGCGTGCGGTCGATGCGGGCGGTGGTGATCTTGCAGTCGCACGACGCGGACGGAACCACGATGGTCGCGGCGCCCGGGATCTCGAGCTCGAGGCGCTCGAGCACCGGCTTCGGCGGATCCTTCGGGTTCGAGCTCGGCTCCAGCAGCACGGCGAGGCCCAGGCGCGCGCGACGGTTCGGCGAAGGCGCCATGCGCGCCGTCTCGCTCTCGCCGATCATGCCGAGCTCTACGCGGGATCGATCGCGCGACGTCACCACTACACCTCCACGCGCCAGCTCGGAGCCGAGCTCCGCTTCGGTGGTCGCCGGATCGGGCGTGCCCGCTTCGCCCTTCACGACGAGCTTTCCGCGCGGCACCGGTAGCTTCGGCAACCCGGACAGAGGCTCGGCGAGGAGCGAACGCCATCGCGCGAGCTCGCGCTTGCACGACGGCGCGTCGCTCGGGAGGAGCACGTCGCAGCGCGCTTCGTCCCGGCCCGCCAGCGCGTCACACGTCGCACGGACGGCGGTGCGCGGCTCGCCGGTGCACACGCGCGGATCCTTGCCGGCCACGGCGAGGCACGTCACGTTGCGACCGCGCGTGGGGAGGCCTTCGAACTGAAGCGGGCACGTCTCGGGCGTCTGCGCGACCATCGCCACCCAGCTCTGGCAACGCACGCGCAGCGCGCTCGAGTCGATGCGGTCGCACTTCTCCGTCTTGTGATCCTTGGCGGCCTCGAGCAGCCGACACGCGTCACGCAAGAACGTGTCGTAGCCGATGCCGCGCAGCGCATCGCCGACCAGCGGATCGAGGTTGGCTCGCTCTCGCACGCACGCATCGACGCTGACGAACCGCTCGAGATCCGCCTTGAGGTCACCCGCCGGCGCCGGCGGGTCGGTGGTCTCGATGAGCGCGCCGGCATCGAGTCCGAGCAATGCGACGACGCTCGCGGGGCTGGCCGGCGACACGCTCGCGGGCGGCGCAGGTATCAGTCGCTGTTGTTTGTCCTCGCACGCGGAGCCGGCAGCGCCCGCGGTCGACGCCGCGAGCAGCACGGCACCGGCCCTGGCGAAGCGCACGGATGTCAGGCGGATCATGGCCTCTGAGCTACCACGGACGGCGGTTGCCGGCGTCGCTTGACAGCCGCCGGAACAAGACTAGTAACTCACGCATGAGTCACGGTACGAGCCTTCGCCTTTCGTTGATCTTCGCTGGTTTCACGCTGCTTTCGGCCGCCGGCCTCGTCGCATGCACGGCGCGTGCAGCGGACGCGAACGCGGCCGATCTCGGGACCAGCGAAGCGGCGCTCGGCGAGGCCGGCACGCTGTCGTTCGGCGCCGACTTCCAGACCCGCGTCAGCGGCACGTTGCAGAAGGGCAAGACCATCCGCGTCAGCTACGACGCGAGCCGCCTCACCACGTGCCGCGGCGATCAGAACGGTCATCCCGGATGGACCATCACTGGCTTCTGGAAGATCGGCAGCGGCGCCGTCCACTCCTTTGAAGCGGGCGGCTTCTCGTCGTCGGGCGGTAGCAGTCAGCCGGTGCTCGCGCTCGACGCGTCGGGCGATCTCCAGATCTGGTTTCAGAACAACAGCGTCTGGGGCTGCAACGCGTACGACTCGGACTTCGGCAAGAACTACCACTTCGCGATCCAGCCAGCGGCGAACGAG
>JAYTOQ010000886.1:0-3144 GCA_043747665.1 Polyangiaceae bacterium
CCTGGAGGCAGTCCTTCTTCGTGACCTTGACCACCTTGCCGGGGGCCGCGAATGGCGAGAAGCCCGGAGGCGGAGACGCGGCGAGGCTCTTCGGAGCGGAGCCGGCGAACGCGTCCTTCGAGACGAGGGTGGCGGTCGCCGCGGCAGCAGCGGCGGTGCCGAGGAAGGCGCGGCGTCCCATCCCGGGGATGCCAGGCGTCAGCTCCTGCTCGATGCGTGCAATCTGCATCTCTTCGACGGCGCGGTCCCGAGGATCGGTCATGCCTCTACGCCTAGCACGAGGCCGAGTTGGGGGACAAACCCGCGAGCTCGGTCGGGATTTGCCTGATCGAGCTCGGCCGTGAGCACGGGGGCGGCGCGGGCGGCGACCCGCTGGCCCAGGACACCCCCGCAGCTGTCCGGGACATAGGGTCACGAGGCCGAAGCTCGCGGAATCGTGAGGATCCCGTTTTGGCGCGTGACTCGCAGTGCGCCGCCGGCATGATCCCCTGGAACACGAAGCCGCTCTCCTCTCCCATGCCGGCCGAACCGCGCACGCGCTCGCGGTGGGCCTTGCTCATCGCGAGCGTGGACGCCTCGAGGTGGGTGCCCATCGCCGCGCGCGTCGCCGCCGTCGTGATCGCGCTGGTGGTCCTCGGCTGGATTGGGCGCACTGCGGCGGCCGGACCGACGACGATGTCTGTCGCTGCCGGCGACCGCGACGCGTCGGCGCCAGCGCTGTCTGCGCTCGTCACGGCCGACGCAGGCGGCCCCATCTTCGCGACGACGGCGACGACGGCGACGACGGCGACGACGCCGGTCGGATCGCCCGCGTCGCTCGGCGCTCCGCTCGAGATCCCCGCACCTGCTCCCGCGAGCGCATCGCGCGGGCGAGCGTCCCCGACCGAGCCCGTCTATCTCAATCAGGCGAGCGTCGACGAGCTGCGGCGACTCCCCGGCGTGGGGCCGAAGCGGGCGGAGGCGATCCTGCTGCTACGCCAGCGCCTCGGCAGGTTCCAGCGCGTCGAGGACCTGCTGCGCGTGAAGGGCGTCGGTCGCGGCGCAGTGAAGAAGTGGCGACCGCTGGTGCGGCTGGACGCGTCGCCGTCGCCGTCGTCCGCCGCGCTCACCGGAGCGCCGGACGGAGGCTCAACGTGACGGCGAAGGGGCCGCCAGCACGTCACGGAGCGCAGCGAGGAGCGGCGCGACCGCCGCTGCACGAAGCTTGTAGGATGCACGGTTTGCCACGAGCACCGAAGAGATCCAGGAGATCTCCTCCTTGACCTCGAGCCCGTTCTCCACGAGCGTCGTTCCTGTCTCGACGAGGTCGACGATGACGTCGGCCAGCCCGAGCAGCGGCGCCAGCTCCACCGAGCCCTGCACGTCGACGATCTCCACCTGCACGCCACGCCTCGCGAAGTGGGCGGCGGCGGTGCGCGGATACTTGGTGGCGACACGCGGCATGCGGCCGGGCTGCGCCGCGGCGACGTCGACGTCGACGCGACCGGCGACGACGAGCCGACAGCGGCCGATCCCGAGGTCGATGGGATGGTAGACGTCCACCTCGCGCTCCACGAGCACGTCACGACCGCACACACCGAGATCGGCGGTGCCGTACTCGACGTACGTCGGAATGTCGTCCGGCTTCAGGAGCAGCAGCTCCAGCGGCAGCTCGCCGAAGCGCGCCAGGCGCACGAGCGCGCGACTCTCGTCGGCGAGCGCTTCCGGCAGCGGGCGCGCAGGACCCTCCGCTGCCGATACCACTCCCGCGCGCGCGAGGAGCGTCGCCACAGGCCGCAGCGTTCGGCCCTTGGGCAGGGCGATGGTCAGCGGCGCGCCGCTCGGCGACGCGGCTGCGATGCCCGTCACGCCTCGGCGCCCTTCACGCGCTCGACGTCCACGCCGAGGCCGTGGAGCTTCTCCTCGATGCGCTCGTAGCCACGATCGAGGTGGTAGATGCGCCGGACCTCGGTCTCGTCGTCGGCAATGATGCCGGCGATGACGAGCGAGGCGCTGGCACGGAGATCCGTCGCCATGACCGCGGCGCCGTAGAGGCGTTGCACGCCCTGCACGACGGCGGTGTTGCCGCGCAGCGCCACGCTCGCCCCCATTCGCTGGAGCTCGGGAACGTGCATGAATCGATTTTCGAAGATGGTCTCGGTGATGACGCTCTCGCCCTTGGCCATCGACATGAGCGCGAGGAACTGGGCCTGCATGTCGGTGGGAAAGCCAGGATGCGGCGCGGTCGTGACGTTGACGCCGCGGAGCGGGCCGGTGCGCTTCACGCGGATGTTGTGGCCCTCGCTGGTGATCTCGACGCCGGCGGCGCGCATCTTCATGGCGAGAGACTCGAGATCGCGAAGCTCGGCGCCCTCGACGAGGACGTCCCCGCCCTCGATCATCGCTGCCGCGACCATGTACGTGCCGGCCTCGATGCGGTCGGGGATGATCGCGTGGTCGAAGGGAGCGAGCTCACCGCGATCGGTACCGACGATGTGGATGACGTCGGTGCCGGCGCCGTTCACCTCGGCGCCCATCTTGTTGAGGATGCGTCCGAGCTCCTCGACCTCGGGCTCGCGCGCGCAGTTGACCAGCGTGGTGCGACCCTTGGCGAGCGCGGCTGCCATCATGAGGTTCTCGGTGCCGGTCACGGTCGGCAGATCGAAGACGACCTCGGCGCCCTTGAGGCGCCCGCCGCCGCCGGGCCCCTCGGCCATGACGTATCCGCGCTCGAGGCGGATGTTGCAGCCCATCGCCTCGAGGCCCTTGAGGTGCTGATCGATGGGGCGCGCGCCGATCGCGCAGCCGCCCGGGAGCGAGACCTTCGCGCGGCCGAAGCGCGCGACGAGCGGCCCGAGCACGAGGACGCTGGCGCGCATCTGCTTCACGAGCTCGTACGGCGCCTCCGGCTTCACCTGGGAGCCGGCGGCGACATGGACCTCGGGGGCATCCACCCTCACGTCTCGACCGAGGAAGCGCAAGAGCGCTGCCGTCGTGTCGATGTCGCGGAGGCGCGGCACGTTGCGGAGGCGGCTCGCTCCATCCGAGAGCAGGGTCGCGCAAAGAATGGGCAGCGCGGCGTTCTTTGCCCCGCTGATCCGAACCTTGCCGGTGAGGGGCTTCTTCGAGGGTCGAATGCGGAGCGCGTCCATCGTCTGACCTTTC
>JAYTOQ010000887.1:0-10879 GCA_043747665.1 Polyangiaceae bacterium
CGTCGCCAGGGGAGTGAGCGCGCCGCTGGAGCGGCCGTCGAGCGAGGTGGTCAGCGAGCAGGCGGCGAGGAGCACAACGCCCGCCGCAGATGACGCGACGAGACTCGCGAGCGCGCGACGGGCAACCCTGCTTCTCGCGAGCTGCAGTCTAGGACGTTCAGCCGATGCCGGCGAGACTGGCGCGTGCGAGCGGCCGCAGGGTCACCTCGGGTAGAAGCTCCGCGAAGCTGACGACCACCGCATCGGGCAGCTCACTCTCCACGAGCTTGCGGACGAAGCGGCGGATGTCAGGCTGGGTGAGGAACACGGTCGGCGCCCCCGCGACCGCGCCGCCGGCCGGCCCGCCGGCGTGCGCCGCCGCCTCCCCGACCGCGCGCCGGAGGGACGCGACGACGTCCCGAGCCGCTGCGGGCGCCAACGTGAGGAACGCGCCCGCCGGCGTGCGCGTGACGGCGCGCCGCACGGTGTCCTCGATGGTGGGGTCGATGAGCACGACGCCGAGCTGATTCGCGCCGCGCGTGAGGCGGAACGTGAGCGCTCGACGGAGCTGCGCCCGCACGAGCTCGGTGAGATTCAGCGCATCCTTCTCGGTCGTCGCGACGCCCGCCAGCGCCTCGAGGATGGCGCGCAGATCACGGATCGACACGCGCTCCTCGACGAGGCGACGGAGGATGTCGGTCAAGAGCGTGAGGCTCACCGGCTTGGGCACCACGTTCCGTACGGTGGCCGGCGCGAACTGCTCCAGCTCGTCGAGGAGGCGCTGCGTCTCGGCGAGGCCGAGAAAATCCGACGCGCGCGCGCGGAGGAGATCCGCCGCGACCTCGGTGATCATCGCCACCGCTTGCGCGTCGTCGGTGCCCTCGGGGACGGGGACCACGCGCGCCGGCACCTCGAAGAGCGACACCACGGCATGCCGCTCGGGCAGGCCGGCCGCCGCTCGCACGCGCGGCGGCGGAAGCGGAACACCGAGGTCGGCGAACAGCCGATCGCGAAGCCCGAGCGCCGTCGAGCGCAGGCTCTCGCGTCGCTCGGCGCCTCGCCCGTCCTCGGACTGCGCGTCGTCGAGCAGGCCGGCCAGATCGGCCGACACCTCGATGCTCCACGGCACCACCATCGGCACGAACGACGCTTCGAAGCTCCGGCGCGCGCCGGGGTTCACGGGGCGCGGCTCGGTCGCGGCCTGCTGATCGTCCTTCGCCATCTGACGCGTTCGAGCGCGCGCCACGAAGAACAGCGCCGCGGCGATGACGAGGAACGGCACCGCGGGCAAGCCCGGCACCATCGCGAGAAGAACGACGAACACCGCCGCTACCTTCAGCGCCTTCGGCATCCCGAAGAGCTGGCTGGCGAGCTCCTCGCCGAGCGGTGTGTCGGGCTCCTCGCTCGCGACGCGCGTGACGAGGACACCCGCCGCCGTCGACAGCACGAGCGCGGGGATCTGCGAGACGAGGCCGTCGCCGATGGTGAGGAGGCCGTACCGCTTCAGCGCGTCAACGGCGGGCATGCCCTTCTGACCGACGCCGATGGCGAGGCCGCCGAGGATGTTCACCACCGTGATGACGAGCGACGCGATGACGTCGCCCTTCACGAACTTCATCGCGCCGTCCATCGAGCCGTAGAACTGGCTCTCGCGCGACAAGAGGCGACGGCGACGGCGTGCCTCGTTGCCGTCGATGGTGCCGCTGCGGACCTCGGCGTCGATGGCCATCTGCTTGCCGGGCATCGCGTCGAGGACGAAGCGCGCGGCGACCTCGGCGACGCGCTCGGAGCCCTTGGCGATGACCACGAACTGAATGACGGTCAGGATGAGGAAGACGACCGCCCCCACCACGTAGTTGCCGCGGACCACGAAGCCGCCGAACGCCTTGATGACGTCGCCCGCGTTGGCCTGCAGCAAGATCAGCCGCGACGACGAAACGTTGAGCGCGAGCCGAAACAGCGTGGTGAGGAGGAGGACGGTCGGGAATGTCGCGATCGCCAGCGCGTCCGGGACGTAGAGCACGACCAGGAGGATCGCGACTGACAGCGACAGGTTGCTCGCGAGCAGGACGTCGAGCAGCCAAGTAGGGAGGGGGACGATCATCATCGCCACCACGCCGACCACGAGCGCGGCAAGCGCAAGCTCGGCGCCGCCCAGGCCCGCCCGGCCGGTTCGCTCGGTCATCGCACCCCTCATGGCGCCGAGGTTATTCGCCCCTTGCCGCCGAAGAGGACGGAAAAACACTGCGAGTCGCCGAAAATCACCGTAAAATGTTGATGTGTGGGCAAGGGTTATCGGGCTATCATCGTGACGATCTTCGAGCGATGGCGATGAGCAACCAGCCCGTCCAGCCGCCTCTCCGGCGCACCGGAACAGGCCTCTCCGACGTCGGGCGCAAGCGACAGTCGAACGAGGACGCGTTCTTTTTCGACGATCGGCTCGGGCTCTACATCGTCGGCGACGGCATGGGCGGTCACGCCGCCGGCGAGATCGCCAGCCAGGAGGCGGTCGAGACCGTCTACGGCATGGTGAAGCGCGGGATCGGCAATTTGCACGAGCTCGCCGATCCCCTTGTCGAAGAGGACGTCCGCGCCGCCAGCCGCTTGATGGAGAGCGCCATCCAGGCCGCGACCTACATGGTCTTCTCGATGGCCGAGATGGACCGCGGCAAGACCGGCATGGGCACGACTCTCAGCGCGCTGCTCGTGCTCGGCGAGTTCTCGGTGACCGCGCAGGTCGGCGACAGCCGCATTTACAAGGTGAACGGCGAGACCGTCGAGCAGCTCACCGAAGATCACACGCTCATCGCCTGGCAGCTCAAGCAGGGCCTCATCACGCCGCAAGAGGCGAAGAAGTCGCCCCACCGCAACGTCATCACGCGCGCCGTCGGCAACCGTGACTACGTCCAGGTGGACACCGGTCTCGTGAAGCTGAAGCAGGCCGACAAGTTCCTGCTCTGCTCGGACGGCCTCCACGGCTACCTCCGCGAGAGCGACATCGCGCCGATCGCAAACCTCGGCGGCGAAGACGCGGTGAAAAAGTTCATCGCCCTCGCGAACGAGCGCGGTGGCAAGGACAACATCACCGCGATCCTCGTCGAGATCGACTAACTCGACGAGTGGGTTCCGCGGCTGCCCTTCTTCGAGGGGCTCCGTCCACTCTGACCCCGAGATTCGGCACGAGCGCTTCGGAGCTCCGCGCGTTCGACCCGAGGGTGGTCGCTACGGCTTTTTGGCGAGGACGAAGAGCTGGCAGCCGAGCGGCGTGGACGGCGGGTTGAGGAGGTTCACGTAGTAGAGGGCCTTCGAGACCAGCTTCGCCGTCGGGGTGTACTCGGTGTTGGCGAAGTTCTTCAGCGCCCACTCCGGGTTCACGTTCGTCGCGTACTTGAGCGCGGTGTAGAGCGGGAAGCCCCAGCTCGACATCGACACCACCTCGAGGCCCGCCGCAGTCAGCTGGGCTCGCAGCTCCCGCGGCGACGGATGCGAGATGTGACCGAAGCTCTTCTCCGTCGCGTGCAGCTTGCCCGTCGGGCACGTCACGATCAGGTGGCCGCCGGGCGCGACCATCGAAGCGAGGTTGCGGAGCGCCCGCGGGCGGTCGTCGAGATGCTCCACCACCTCGGTGCACAGCACGGCCTCGAACGAGTCGGCGAGCGTGGCCTGCTCCAGATCGAGCGCATGGAAGCGCGCGAAAGGGAGGCGCTTCGCGTTGTCCTCGACGACCTCCGGGGAGAGGTCGGCGCCCTCGAAGCGGGTTCCCGGCTCGAGCACGCTGCGGAGCCACATGATGAGCTCGCCGTCACCGCAGCCGACGTCGAGCACCTCGCCGTGACGCACCGACCGCAAGAGGCGCAGGATCTCGCGTCGTCGATGGAGGACGCCCGGGTTGTAGCGGCTGAAGTCCGGGCAGGACCGCCAGAACTCGTCGTAGAACTCCTGGTTGACCGCGGCCGCGGTGCGCTTCATCAGGCCGCCTCGCCCTTTTGCTTCGTCACGCGCACGTGCCAGCTGTTGCCCTGGACCTGCTGCACGAACGGCGAGCCGCCGGGGAGCGGATCGACGAGCGCGTTCATGTCGGCCTTCGTCCAGTAGTGGGCGATGTGCGGGAGCATCTGATCGAAGATGATCGACTCGACGTTGTGGAACGAGAGCGTGCGGATCCAACGGTAGTAGTCGGTGCGGAACGGCGCGACCTTGATGACCGGCCACGCGGCGAGCGCGATGCCCTTGGCGATGGCATGGCTCACGCCGATCGGCGCGCGCGAGCCGACCGCGCGCAGGGCCTCGATAACCGGCAGAATGAGGCGATTTCCCTCCTTGCCGTAGCACCAGAGGACGAGGTCTCCACCGGGCTCGACGCACGACCACATCTTGTCGAGCGCGCCCCGGTAGTCATCGAGATGGTGCAGCACGCCGATGCACGTCACGCGATCGAAGCGCCCGACCGTTTTGGGATCGAGCTCGTGGACGGAGTGCTTCTCGACCTTGGCGTTCGCGAACGGCGCGAGGTTCTTCCGCGCGGCGCCCAGCGAGCTGTCGTCGACGTCGACCGCGAGCACGCTGGCCGCGCCGGCGTCGATGAACCAGTACGGGTTGCGGCCCATGCCGCAGCCGACGTCCATGACGCGCTTGCCCTTGAAGCTCGCGAGGCCCGTCGCGCCGAGCCATCGCTCGAGCTGGCGCTTGGACTCGGGGAGGATCTCGGAGTAGCTCGCCCACTCGTAGCCGAATCGATCGGGGGATCCGCGCAGATCTTTTTCGCTCATGACGCAGGCCTCAGGCCGAAATTTTCTCGACGACAGCCTCACGCCGCTCGAAGCCGGCGCGGGAGGCGATGGTGTACGCGGTCTTGTCTTGCGACTCGAAGTATGTGCGCACGATGACCTCCGCGAGGATGCCCGTGCCCACGAACTGGAAGGCCATCAGGAACAGCATGATCGCCACCATGAAGAGCGGGTTCCGGTGGACCCAAACGCCCTCGTCGTATTTCTCCCAGAGGACGAGCGCCGACAGCAGCGTGCCCGCCCCGAACATCAGCATGCCGAGCGTGCCGAAGACGTAGATGGGCTTGGTCTGGTAGCCGCGCAGGAACGACACCGTCATCAGGTCGAGCAGCACCTTGATGGTGCGGCGGATGCCGTACTTGGAGACGCCGGCGCGGCGCGCGCGATGGTTCACCACCATCTCGCCGATCTTCGCGCCCTGGCTCGCCGCGAGCACCGAGATGAAGCGGTGCATCTCGCCGTAGAGCCGCATCTCGTCGGTGACGTGCTTGCGATAGACCTTCAGCGAGCATCCCAGGTCGTGAACCTTGGTGCCCGTCATGCGGCGGATCATGCGGTTCGCGATGCGGGACGGGATCTTGCGGAGCAGCGCGCCGTCCTTGCGGTCCTTGCGCCAACCCGTGACGAGGTCGTAGCCGCCGGTCTCCAGCTTCTCGATGAGCGCCGGGATGTCCCTGGGATCGTTCTGGAGATCTGCGTCCATCGTCACGACGACGTCGCCGGAGGCGTTGCGAAAGCCCGCGTCGAACGCGGCTGCCTGGCCGCTATTCTTCCGGAAGAAGACCGCGCGGAGGTGCGGGTGTTCCTTCGCGAGCTTCTTCAGGAGCTCGACGCTGCCGTCGTCGCTACCGTCGTCGACGGCGATGATCTCGTAGCTCTTGCCGGTGGCGTCGAGCACGCCTTCGATTTCTTCGATGAGCGGGGCGAGGTTCTCGAGCTCGTTGTAGATGGGCAGAACGAGGCTGATATCCATCCGCTTGCGGGATTTTCGTACCATGCGGCACCCGCGCTGTCACGTTCACGGGGGCGGAACGCAGGTCACGGACGCGTGCTCACGGCTCACGTTGGCGCGCACGCGCCCCTGCGAGACCGCGTTCGCGCACGTTCGATCGCCCGGCGTGAAGCTCGAAGAGCCGTCGACGTCCCAGAGCACGCGCACCCAGATTTCGCCGCAGGGACGAGCTGCGAGCGGGACATGGAGCGCGCCGTCGACGACGGGCGTTTCGCGCTTCAGCGAACGCAACCCGAACGAGCGCGGCTCTCGATCGAGCTGCACCCGGGAAAAGAGGCCGTATTCGTAATAGACGGCCTCGTGCTCGAGCGCGCTCGCGGGAAGGACCAGCTCGGCCGGGCACCCCTCGAAGCGGCCGATGAACGTCCGGCCGCTCTGGAATTCGGTGACGTAGCCGCGATCGACGAAGACCGTGAAATCTTCCGCACGGCCGCCCCACACGTGAATGCCCTCGAAGGGCATCCCGTCCGCGGCCAGCTCGGTGAGCGTCGCCGCTCTGAGCTTCGGGTCCTTGTCGAACCACTCGCTCTGAGCGATCTCGAGCGGGCGTATTCCGGGAGGCGGCGGCCTGCGCGTACCGATGAACTCGACGGCGTGGATCGAGGGTGTTCCCTTGAACATCTTCGTCCCGATGCCGCCGTGCTCGACGAGGTAGAGCAGCGGGATGTTGAATGCGAGCGAGGCGCGGGGGATGGGTCCGTACGCGGAGTCTCGTGGGGTGGCGCACGATGGATCGAAGATCATCGGTAGCCTCGGACCCGCGAAGTGGAGCGGCGCATCGAGGCCCGCGAGGGCATCGGCGCATCCGGTGGCGAGCTGACGATGCAGGCTCGCCGAGACGAGGTCCGAAGCGAGGCAGCATGCGGCGAGGAGCGGCACCGCCGCTCGCATCGCGGCGGGAGACGCGCGCGCGGGTAGCCGGAACAGCGCGAGGCCGAGCGCGATCCCGAGGATGGAGAACCGCGGGCCGAAAAACTGCCATCCCGGAATGTGGAGCGGCGCCACGCAGGCGAGGACAATGAAGGCCACCGCCGACCAGGCCAGCGCTCGCTCGATGGGGGTCGCGGCTCCGCGTCGGCGGCGCACGAGCACCGCTGCGGTGGCGACGACGGCGAGCGCGATGATCAGCCACGCGCGAAGGCCTGGTCCGGGGACGAACCAGCGGGAGATCTCGCTCAGGCGCTCCCCGATGCTCCAGCGGAAGGCCTGCTGCTCGCTCACGCGGAGCTCTCGTCCGCGAAAGGTCAGGGCGAGGAGCGCGGCCGCGGGCGCGCCGACGAGCGCCATGCGTCCGACCTCGCGACGGCGCTCATCCTTCGATACGCCCACCACAGCCAGCACCAGCACGACGACCCCGGTGAGGATGGCCGTGAAGATGTGACACACCCCTTGCACCAGCAAGAGCAGGGACAGGACGACGTGACGCGCGGTCGTGGTCGTCGGTCGACGGAGCACGAAGGCGAGCGTGTAGAAGCCGAACGTCGTGCCGACGACGAACTGGAAGAAGCCCATGTAGAACGTCCACGGCAGGGCGATGAGGAACCCGAGCATCGCGGCGGGACGTCTCGACGACGACGACGACGACGACGACGACGCGTCGACGGAAAGCGCGACCAGGGCGAAGCCCCACGCGAACGAGAGCGCGATGAACGAGAGCGTGATCCGCAGCGCGAGCCGCCACGGGAGGATGCTCTCGAGCGGCGCGAAGAGGAGCGCGAAGCCCTTGCCCGCGAACTGCGGCAGGATCCGGTAGAACTCGGGGTAGAGCGAGCCCGGATCCGAGTAGTGATTCTCGATGTGCGCCGAGAGGACGTGCTGCGGCCCGTCGGTGGTCGGGATGTAGGGCACCACCCAGATCGCGTAGACGAGCCCGACCGACGCGAGGAGCATGCAGGCGAGCCACTCGACGGTGTCGCGCTTCATCGTCATCTTCATCGAGCGGGCCCCGACACGCACGTCACGGTGGCGTGCTCGCGGCTGACGCTCGCGCGAATGCGTCCCTGCCAGAGGCCGTTGTCGCAGGTTCGATCGCCGGGCGTGAACGTCGACGAGCGATCGACGTCCCAGAACACGCGCACCCAGATTTCGCCGCAGGGCCGGCGCTCGAGCGGCACGTGGAGCTTGCCGTCGACGACGCGGGTGTCCGGATCCACGACGCCCATGTCGAGCGCGCGCGGTTCGCGGAAGAGCTGCGTCTCCGAGAAGAGCCCGTATTCGTAGCGAACGGGCTCTCTGCCGAGCGCGTGTGGGTCGAGCACGAGCTCGGCTGCACACCCCTCGAAGCGACCGATGAACAGCGGGCCGCGCTGATACTCCGTGACGTAGCCTCGCGCGTTGAAGACCGCGTAGTCATCGGGCCTCGCGCCGAGCACGTGGACGCCCTCGAAGGGCATCCCGTCGGCAACGAGCTCGGTGAGGACGGCCGCGCGTAGCTTCGGGTCCTGTTCGAAGAACCTGCTCTGCGCGACCTCGAGCGCGGTGGGGTCGGGTCGCCGCGGCCGGCGCGTGCCGGTGAACTCGATGGCGAAGACCGGCGGCGAGCCGTTGAACATCCGCGTTCCGATGCCGCCGTGCTCGACCAGGTAGAGGAGCGGAGTGTTCATCGCGAGCAGCGCGCGCGGGACGGGGCCCTCGACCGGATCTCGCGGTGTTCCGCAGATGGGGTCGAGGATCATCGGGTACCTCGGGCCCTCGAAGTGGAGCGGCGCATCGAGGCCCGCGAGCGCGTCGTCACATCCGTCGGCGAGCCGACGATGGAGGGTCGCAGACACGTAATCCGACGCGAGGCAGCAGGCGGTGACGAGAGGCACGAGCGCTCGAGCTACACGCGGCGAGGTGCGCTCGGGAAGTCGAACCAACGAGAGCCCGAGGACCATCGCCAGACCGCAGAACCTCGGGCTGAAGAACTGCCAGCCCGGCATGTGAAGCGGCGCGCACAGCGTGAGGACGAAGAACGCGACGGCGAGCCACGCGATCGCCTGCTCCGTGGGCCGCACCCTTGCGCGACGTGCGCGGAGGAGCGTCATGCCGACGGCAGCGACTGTGAGCGCGAGGATGAGCCATGCACGCGCCCCTGGTCCCGGGACGAACCACCTGGAGATCTCGCTGAAGCGCGCTCCGAGCGACCACTCGAAGACCTGCTGCTCGCTGCGCTGGACGTTGCGCTGCTGGAAGGCGAGCCCGAGGAGCGCGAGCGCCGGCGTTCCGACGAGAGCCATGCGACCGACCTCGCGAACACGCGCCTCCTTCGGCGCGGCGGCGACGGCGAGCACGAGCACCAGCACACCGGTCAGGACGGCGGTGAACATGTGACAGACGCCCTGCACGAGCAGCATGATCGAGAGCGCGACGCGACGCGCGTTGGTGGTGGGCGGTCGCCGCAGCACGAAGGCGAGGGTGTAGAGCCCGAACGTCGTGCCGATCACGAACTGGAAGAGCCCCATGTACAGCGACCACGGCAGCGCGATCGCGAACCCGAGCATCGCCGTCGGCCGCCTCGCTGCGGAGCTGTCGATGGAGAACGCCACGAGGGCGAAGCCCCACGCGAAGGCGAGCGCCATCAGCGACAGCGTGACGCGTAGCGCGACCCGCCACGGCAAGATGCTCTCGAGGGGCGCGAAGACGAGCGCGAAGCCTTTCTCTGCGAACTGCGGGAGCACGCGATAGAACTCCGGGTAGAGCGAGCCCGCATCCGCGTAGTGGTTCTCGATGTGCACCGAGAGGATGTGCTGCGGACCGTCGTTGGTCGGTAGGTAGGGGACCACCCAGAGCGAACAGACCAGCCCGACCGACGCGAGGACCATGCACGCGAGCCACTCGAGCGTCTCACGCTTCATCGACGGCGCCAGTGTGCCAGAAAGCCAGAAAGTTGGCCTCTTGACCCTCGTTCCCGTACGTGAGAGGAGGCTTTGTTTGCGTTGCACGTTGCGTCTCGGCGCGCGCGCTTCGCGTGTCCCTCGGGACACACCACCGCTTCGTGAACCAGCGTTTCTCGGCGGAATCACCGTGATTCCGCAGAGAGCCGCACAGGCGCGAAACTTGGAACTGCCAGACCGCAACTGCGAGGGATGACAGATGAAGAAGCGGCGAGTGGGGGTTTTGATGGGCGGCACGAGCGGTGAGCGAGACGTCTCGCTCAAGACCGGCGAAGGCGTGGCGCGGGCTCTGGAGGCACGTAGTCACGAGGTCGCTCGCATCGTCATCGGCAAGGATCCGATCGATCGCGCCATCCGCGATGCCGGGATCGACGAGGCGTTCATCGCGCTCCACGGACGTGGCGGCGAGGACGGGTGCATCCAGGGAATGCTCGAGCTGATGGGCATCCCGTACACGGGCTCCTCGGTACTCGCGTCGGCCCTTGCGATGGACAAGCTCAAGGCCAAGGAGATGTTCCGTCTCCACAACATTCCGACCCCGCCGTATTACGTGGCCACGGACGGCGACCTCCTTCCCGGTGATGGGCACGACGGGCACGACGGGCTCGCCGAGCTGCACGGTAGCTTCGGGTTCCCCGTCATCGTCAAGCCGCGCAGCGAGGGCTCGTCGATCGGGCTCGGCAAGGCGAACAACCTCGGCGAGCTCCGCACCGCCATCGAGGTCGCGCTCGAGCACGATCGCTTCGCGCTGGTCGAGCGCTACATCAAGGCTACCGAGGTGCACGTCGGCATCCTCGACGGTCGCGTGCTCGGCTGCATCGAGGTCGCGCCGAAGAGCGGGATCTACGACTACAACTCCAAGTACACGGCGGGCGCCACCGAGTACATCACGCCGCCGCGCATCGCGCCCACGCGCGTCCGTGGCGTCATGAACCTCGCCGAGCGCGCGGTTCGCGCCATCGGCTGCACGGGCGCGGTTCGCGTCGACCTCCTCGTGACCGAGGGCGAGAATGAGTACGTGCTCGAGGTGAACACGCTGCCCGGCATGACGCCGACATCGCTGCTCCCGAAGATCGCGGCCGAGGCCGGCATCGACTACGGCACGCTCTGCGAGATGATCCTCGACGGCGCGACGCTGCACGCGAACGTCGCCGATGCGGGTCGCAAGCCCGAGTCCGAGCGCCGTCGCTCCGGCGTCACGTTCACGCCGCTCGCTCCGTCCAACG
>JAYTOQ010000888.1:0-2787 GCA_043747665.1 Polyangiaceae bacterium
GTCGAGCGCAGCTCGCGCTTGCGCGCCGTGTCTGCCTGATCGCGGATCCGCTTCGTGAGCCTGCTGATCACCAGCGCGACGAAGAACATCACCGCGAACGTGACGATGTGATGGAGGTCGGCGACGCTGAAGCTCAGGTACGGGGGAACGAAGAAGAAGTCGAGCGAGAGAACGCTCAGGACCGCGGCCAGAATGGACGGCCCGTAGCCGAAACGCATGGCGACGAGCACGATGCCGAAGAGGTACGCCATGACGATGTCGGCGAGCTCGCTCCTGCCGAAGAGGAACCACGCGGCCGTCGTCGAGGCAACGACGCTCAGCACCGCCGCCGCATGGCCACCCCAGTGGGTCGGCGTGCTGTCGGCGGGACGTTGCGCCGTCGGCGCGGGGGTCGCACGCTCCTGGCCCGTGATGACCTGGATGTCGATGTCCGGCGTCCCGCGGACGATCTCCTCGAGGAACGGCTGGCGAAACAGGTCGCGCCACCGCGGATGCGTGGGCTTGCCGACCACGATCTTGGTGACGTTGCGGCTGCGCGCATAGAGGATGACCTCGTGCGCGGCGTTCTCGCCGCTCAAGCGCACCGTCTCTGCCCCGAGCTGCTCGGCGAGCTGGAGGTTCTGCGCGACGCGTTCGCGATCGGCCTCGGACATCCGCAGGGCAAGCGGCGTCTCGACATACGCGGCGATCCATTCCGCGCGCAGGCTCGCGGCGACGCGACGGGCGGCGCGAAGGAGTCGCGCCGAGGCCGGGCTGGGACTGACGCACACGAGGATGCGCTCGCCGACGGGCCACGCATGCTCCACGCCCTCGGCGCGCTTCTGCGAGCGCATCTGCTCGTCGACGCGCGCGGCGGTCTGCCGAAGGGCGAGCTCGCGGAGGGCGATGAGCGTGCCCTTCTTGAAAAAGCCCTGCATGGCGCGACGCGCCTGCTCCGGGACATAGACCTTGCCTTCGGCCAGGCGCTCGAGGAGCTCGGCGGGGGGCAGGTCGACGAGCCGAATCTCGTCGGCTTGCTCGACGATGCGATCCGGCACGGTCTCGCGGACGACGACGCCGGTAATCTGCGCGACGACGTCGTTCAGGCTCTCGATGTGCTGAACGTTGACGGTCGTGTAGACATCGATGCCCGCCTCGATGAGCTCTTCGACGTCTTGCCAACGCTTGGCGTGCCGCGATCCTGGCGCGTTGGTATGCGCCAGCTCATCGACGAGGATGATGCCAGGGCGGCGTTGAAGCGCGGCGTCGAGGTCGAGCTCCTCGAGGCTCACCCCGTGGTACGGGACCTTGCGTCGCGGGAGCAGCTCGAGGCCGATCGTGAGCGCCGCGGTGTCGTAGCGGCCGTGGGTCTCGACGACGCCGGCAACGACGTCGCGCCGTAGATCGCGCTCGGTGCGCGCCGCTTCGAGCATGGCGTACGTCTTGCCGACGCCCGGTGCGGCACCGAAGAAGAGCGTCAGCTTTCCGCGCTCGGCGCGGCGCTCGTCCTCGCGCAGGCGTGCGAGCACCTCGTCGGCGTCGGGGCGACCGTCTCGCGGCGTGGTGGTCACGGTACCGTCCTCGACATGGTCATTCCGGCGGACGCGAGAGTCATGTGCCACGGCCCGCGTCGTGCAGGCGCACCAAGATAAAGCGCTCCACATAAAGAACTTCGTAAGAAAGCGTGACCGAGTTCGCCGCTGACGCCTGATTTCGGCGCCATCTTTAGAGATTCTTTCGAGCGCCTGGCGCCGCCTTACGAAAATCTTTGGGCGCTCGGCACTATCGTGCCCTGAATGCGCCCCACAGCAACGCAAGTCCCTTCCCGCGGAGTGACCGCGCAGTGGCTCGCACGACTTGCAGAATGCCACGCAGCACGAGAAGCCGCCGGCGTGGCCTGCACGACCGCGGAATGCCCACGACGCCTCGAGCGCGTGTCCGCTCGACGCGCTTCGGTGGTCCTTGCCCCGCGATTGCCTGCTCCGGTCGCCCGCGCGGCTGTGAGGCCCGCATCTCTCAGGCGGATTGTGCTCACCCGCGGCCGCAACACGAAAACGCTCGGAGAAAGTCCATGACTCGCGCCACCCAACGTCGATCCTCACGCTCGGCGCTCGTCGCCGTATGGCTCGGCGGAAGCCTATGCGCGATCGCCGCCACGTGGTCGGCGGCCTCGTTCGCGCAAGAAACTTCGCCGCCGACCGACGCCGCGCCCGTGCCGCAGCCGACCGCGACACAGCCGCCCGCGGAGGTTGCTCCGACGCCTGCCCCCTCCGTGGACGGCGGCACGCCCGCCGTGACGCCGATGGCACCCGCGACGGCGCCTACGGAGCCTCCTGCCGCCACCGAGCCGTTCGCGTTCGCAGATTTCTCGTGGGCGCCGGGCGGCTACGGCTCGAGCGACAGGCCACTCAAGCTCGGTCCGTTCACCGGCGAGCTCCGCCTCGACACGGTCTACCACTACAGCTTCAACCACCCGAGCGACAACACCATCTCGGGCTCGAGCGAGGTCTTTCGACACAACGAAATCCAGGTGACGCAGATCGGGTTCGGCGGCGACTTCCTCTACAAGAACGTCCAGGCGCGTCTGATGACGCAATTCGGGATGTATTCGACGGCGACGCCGCGCAACGACGCGAGCGCCGGGCGGGGCCAGTGGCAGCTTGCCGACGCCTACCGTTACATCTCGGAGGCGTACGGCGGATATCACCTCGACGTGATGAACGGCATCAATATTCAGGCCGGTATCTTCATGTCCTATGTTGGACTCTGGAGTTATTACAACTTCGACAACTGGACATACCAGCCCTC
>JAYTOQ010000889.1:0-10227 GCA_043747665.1 Polyangiaceae bacterium
CCGAAATTCTTTCCCCATTGCGCGTTGCCCCCGACCGCGGCCTCGCGCAGGAGCGCCGCCGACCTGGCCGCGTCCGCGCCCTTGAGGATGAACCGGCCGAACGCGTAGACGCCCGCGCCCACGGCCGCCACGACGGCCACCAGGGCAGCGGCGAGGCCAGCGGCGCCCAGCGTGAGGATCGACGCCGCGCCGCCCGCCCCGCCCTCGCCCATGACGTCCTTCAACGTCGAGAGCTTGTCTCGGAGCGCCGCCACGGGTCCGCCCGCCGTGCTGATGGCCGCGCCGAGCGCCTTATGCTTCGCCGCGGCCGTGTCGACGCCGCCCTTTTTCAGATCGTCGGCCAGCTTCGCGTGGACTTTGCTCTCCGCCTTCACCTTGTCGGAAAGCTTGGCCTTCTCGGCCGCGAGCTTCTTCGCGTCGCCGCCCGTGTCGCCGTACGCCTTCTGCTGCTTGAGGAGCTCGAGCGTCGAGGCCGAGACCGCCGCGCGTTCCTTCTCGATCGACGCCTTGAGGGAGTCCTTCGCGGCCTTCACCTCGTCGGTCTCGCCCGAGAGGTTCTTCATGAGCGACGTCATCTGGCGCAGGCCGCCCTGACCGGAGGCGATGCTCCGGCGCAGATCCTCCATCGCATCGGCGGCCGCCGCAGCCTTGTCGGCGGCGTTGCCCTCGATGTCGACGCGGAATGTCGCGGTCTCGTTACCCTGCGCCACCGATCCTCCTGAGATCTGCCAGGGCATCGGCCATCAGCCGCGCGCCTGCTTTGCCTTGGAGCCGTTGCTCGTCCGTGTCTTGCTCGCGGTACCAGAAGGCCTGCAGGCACTCCGCGGCGAAGGCTGGGGCCTGCTGCGCGAGCTTGAGCAGGCCCTCTATTTTCCCTGGTCAGCCTTTATCTTCACCCCGTAAAGCGAGGCGAGGGCCCCCGCGCATCGTTCGGGTACGAAGGCGCGCCGCTTGGCGAGCTTCCGGTATTCGTCCTTCGACGGGTAGAGCACGCACGGCACGACGAAAGCGTCCGTGTCGACCACGTTCATCTTCGAGGCCTTGAAGGTGTTCCAGATGACGTCGTCGCCCAGGCGCATGACGACGAACCCCTCGCCGAGGTCGGAGACGTCGACGATGGTAAACGTCCGGTCGATGGGGCCGCCGGTCTCCGCCTCGAAGCGCTCCTCGAGCTCGAGGCGCAGGACCTCCGCCGCGTTGCGCTCCTCCTCGAGCTTCGCTTCCTTGGCTGCCTTGCGCGCGCGGAGCTCGGCGAGCTTGTCGCCCGTGCTGACCATCGGCTCAGTGTCGAGGGGCATGGGCTAGACCCCTAGCCCGTTGAGGACCGACCAGAGCCGGAGCTGATTACGTGTGAGCGCCATGGCCATCATCTCGACCTCGGTGACGAGCTCGTCGATGCCTTCCTGATAGCCGTCCTTCACGCCCGTGATGCGACACCCGGCGATGTCGATCGTGACAGGGAGGACGCCCGCGGCGAGCGCCAGCGGCTCGCTGTACGTCGCGATGATGGGAAAGCGCGCGTCGCCGTAGGACCCGAGCCCGACGAGCGTGAGGACCTCGACGAGGCGCTGGAACGACGACCGAAGCATGGTCATCGAGAGCGAGTCGACGCTGTACTTTCCGCTCGTCATTCCCAGGGGCGTCCCGTCGCGCCGCGAGGCGTGCACGAGCTTGCGCTCGCGCTTCTCGCTGTAGTTCAGCGCGGTGATGCCCACGAACGGCGCGAGGGCGATGTTCCAGGAGCAAGACGTCGCCGAGAAGGGAACGTCGTTCAGTCGAGTCTCCAGAATGTCTGTCACGACGCACCTCTATTGTTCAGCGTGATCACGACTGCACCGTGACGGTCCGCACGAAGGCGGCGTTGGTGTCGAACTCTTTCACGTAGGCGAGCGCGGAGAGCTTGAGGTCCCCGTTCAGGACGACCGGACCGTTCGCGCCGATGTTGTCCGTCCTCGAGAGCGTGAACCGCAGATCGGAGACCTGGCTGCGGAGCTCGGCGAGCGACTGGTTGACGAGCGCGTCGATGCGCTGCGCGTCCTCTTCAGCGATGTAGACCTCGCCGTTCGGGCCGAGCTTCGTGCTCTTTCGGATCCCGCGCGACAGCTGCTGCGTGAGCTGGTCGAAGGCGATCTCGCACGCCCGGTTCATCGTGCGAAGATGCTGCAGCCAGACGTAATCGCTGCCCTGCGACGAGATGACGTTCGCGTTCGTGATGAACGTCCCCGCCTTGCGGTCGAAGGATCGCAGCGTGACGAGCCGCAGCGCGTCGAGGCCAGGGTACACGTTCTCGTCGTGGTTCTTCGGATTGCCGCGGGCGTCGGACAGGCCGAACCCGGCGACCGGGCCGTCCGCCACGAAGGCCGGGTCGACGCCGTACTGGATCTTCGCCGCTCGAGCGGCGAGGGCAAGCGCCACGTACCGCTGCTGCGTGATGCCGCGACCGGGCAGCGCGGAGACGACGTCACCGACGTCCGCGCAGACGCAGCCTCGAATCGAGGTGACGGTGCTCCACGCGGTGTTCATGGCGATGGCGTACTGGGCTTCGGTCTGCGTCGCCGTCGCTCTGGGGACCGCGTTGCAGATGAACGCGCGGTAGCGGCCCTCGGCCTCGCGGGCAGCGAGCCAGATGTCGAGGATCGACACGGTCGCGCCCGTCGCATCGTGACCACCGACGAGGACCATCTCCCAGGGCTGCGACGAGACGCGAAGGGCCTCGAGCGCCGTCGTGAGGTCCGACGTCGTCATCCGAGGCCCGGTCATGCCGGCCGTGATCGTGTCGCCCGAGACGAGCGTGCCCGTGCCGAGCGTGAACACGACGCCACTGTTCGGGATGGTGATCGTCGTCGAGGTGCCGAGGGCCAGTGTGGCGCTCACCACCTGGCCGCTGTCGAGGCTGTACGTGTACGTGATGCCGGCCGCCCCGACAGCGCCGCCGTTGACGATGACCACCTGCGCCGCGTTGTAGTCGTCGTTCGGCGCGCTGCCCGCCGTGGTGGTGGTCGCCAGCGCGGTCCCCGTGCCGGCTGTCACGACGGCACCCGGCACGCCGGCCGTCGACGTCGAGCCCTTCACGAGGACGACCGGGTTCCCGGACGTCGCCATGATTTGCGCGGCGTACTCGGTGAGCGCGCCATACCCGAAGTCGAGCACCGCCTGCCGCGCTTTGGTGTACGTCGCGGCCTGGTTCGGGGTGCCCGCAGAGCTCGGCGCGAGGATCGCGACGATGCCCTTTGCGCCGGGCTTCACCGCGCCCGTGTTGCCGTCGAGCTTCGTTACTTTTGCGATCGGGATCATGGTCGTCCTATCGGGTCAGGTGTCGCCGCGGCTCGTCGGAACGACGGGAGGTGCGTACGTCCCGCGCGCCACAGCGCCGGACGACGGGAAATAGAAGTCGCGAGGCGTGTCGTAGATCGGCTGTCGGAACGTGAGGGCCGCCAGGAGCTCGAGGCCGAACGGCCTCGTCTCGGGCGGCGTGAACTTGATGTCGCCGAAGATGGCATTCGCGAACGAGCCCGGCGCCGCGTGCACCGCGCGCATCGTCCACTCGAACAGCGTCTCGGTCGCCTCGATCTGCGCCGCCTCGCTCGTCTGATTTGCGGCGTCGATGGCCCAGACGGACACCAGCACCTTGCGCTCCCAGTCGGCGAGCGATCGAATCGTCCCCTTCGCGTTGCCCGCGCCGTCGCGGACCGTGCGGTCGCCGGGGTAGCGGACCGGCACCATCGTCCCTGCCGCGCCCGTGTCGTCGTAGCTCGGCGAGAAGATGACGCGGTTCGCGCCTCCCGGCCCCTGGTTGTCCTGCCGCTCGCGCCGCCGCCAGCCGACCTCGACAGTCGCCGTCACGCCGCTGGCCGTGAAGAACGACGCAACGCTGTTCACGGCGCTGATGAGGCCCGACCGGCCGGTGAGCGGGAGCGCCATCTCAGCCGCCCATGGCCTTCTGCCAAGCGCGGCTCGCGGCCTCGTTCAGCGCAGCGACGAACGACGGCGGCAGGCCCTTGTCCCTCGAAGGAACCACCTGGCGGCGGCGCCCTTCCTTGAGAGTGTTCTCGATCGCCGCGCCGCCCTTGACCCGAACAGTCACCGAAGTGCCCCGAGCGTCGGCCGTGACCGCGCTCGCCGCGTTGGGCATGGCGCGCGTACCGTCCTTCTTCGGGGCCCATGCCTCGCCGTACGGATCGGTCCCCGCGGCCGCGCTCTGCTTGACGACGCGCTCGAGCAGCGGCGCCGCCTCGGCGGCCGTGAGGCGCCGGGCGTCCTTTCCGATGATCCGCAGCTGCCGGATCATCTTGGCCATGCTGGGCTCGCCCTCAGCCATTCGCGGGTCCGTTGTACGGGGGCGGCGAGGCCGAGAGGCGCACGCGCTCCGAGACCGTCTTCGAGGACGCGAACCACTCGAGGGCGCGCGCCTTCGCGTCCTGCACCCGGGCGTCGATGTTCGGGTCCGTCGCCCGTCCGCGCTTGTCCCAGAGGTCCGCGATGACGAGCGCCGCAAGGTGCCGGCGCGCCTCGTCACGCGATCCTGGCGCCACCGAGACGCCGGCAAAGCGCGCGGACACGGCGGTCGCCGACGCGTCGAACGCCTCGGGGTAAAGCGCCTCGACGGCGTCGATGTCGTGCGCGTACATCGACCCGGTATCCGCCGCGGTCTGCCTCACGAGCTCGCGATCGACAAACACATCCTTCGTCGTCATCTTCCGCCTCCGTTCAAAATGTCGCTCTGAGCGTCGACCCACGAATACGGGCTCGCTTCGCTGTACCCGAGAGGCCCGCCCAGGCTGATGCCCGTGGGAGCGCCCGTGTCCAACAGGGGAATGTCGTAGAGGCCGTCGGTCGCGTCGGCGGCCTCTTTGATCTCGACTAGCGCTTGGTCGCGGTCTTCACGAGCCGCGGTAAGCGCCTGGTCTTGCGGATTGTACCCGCGCGCCAGGTACGCCTGAGGCGTCACGAGGCGCGCTTGCCACTGGACGACGATCTCTGGCTTCGGGTTCGGGCCCACGGCGCCCGCGGGCGCGAACGGCGTCAGGTACCGCTTCCTGAGACGTGCCGTGATGTTGGCCAGTGCGCCCGCGAGCGCAGCCTCGAGGTAGCCCGGGTCGGCCGCCCAGAGCCCGTCAACGTCCGCTTTGGGCATGAACGTGCGCGTCCGGAAGTCGATGACCTCCTGAGGCATGAACGCGGGCGGGGGTGATACGGGCGCAGGCACGGGCTTCTAACGCCTCAAGCCCCGTGCTCTCGCGAGCTACGGGGCTGAGTCGGCAGGGGGCGGCCTGCGCTTAGGTTCGAGACCCCTTCACGGCGGGGGTCGTCGTGTTCGGCTCCGTTGAGCTCGACGTCGACAGCGCCGGCGGGGCCGCCGACGGGGCCTGCAGGAACGTCGTCCCGGTGCCGCTGTCTTGGTTCGGCGTGCCCGCCGGCGCCTGGTTGCGAACCGCCGGGTCCTTCGACTCGGCGATCGCGTTCACGGGCGTGGCGGCGGTGGAGAACGACCCCGCAGCCTTTGCGTCGCGCAGCGCGTCGAGCGCCGCCTGCTTGGCCTGAGGTTCGCGCTCGTCGCCCGCCGGCAGGAGGCCGTACGCGCTGAACGCATCCTTGGCGCTCTGGTTGAGCGAGTCGAAGCCTGCGACGTCGCCCGAAGCGATCTTGGACATCGCGGCCTTGCCGGCCTCGGCCTTCGCGCTGGTGGTCAGTTCCGCGATCGTCTGCGTCGCCGGCGGCGGCGGCGAGACGAGCGTGTTGCTGGTGGAAACGAGATCTTTATTCGACATCAGGTCGCCTCGATTCGGACGGCAAGGTAGGGATGCCCGTACTGAGCAGCGTTACGACCATCGAACGACCACTCGAACTCCTTGCGGCGCTGCAGCGAGGAGTCGGTCTCGGGCACGTAGCTGGAGAGAACGTACGGATCGCGCTCGTTGAAGATGAACGCGGCGCCCTCGTCCGCGAGCGCTTCGCCGACGAGGTAGCAGACGCCCGTCTCGCTGAGCTCGGGCAGGATGAGAGGCTCGATACCCCAGCGGGACACGAGGTTTTCGTTCGGGCCGACCGACACGGTGCCGCCGCCGAACGTCTTCGTCTCGAAGATGAGCGGGAGGGCCAGCATCATATCCGGACCACCAACGATGTACTTCCACGCGACGTCGCGCGGGAAGCCATTGGGCTGCAGGGTCCGGCGGACCGTGCCCATGATTTGCGCGAAGTTGTAGACCATCTGCGCGACGTTGTAGACGCCGCTGGAGACGACGCTGAGCGGGTATCCGCTAATGCGGTTCGAGAAGGTCGCGCCGCTCGAGGAGAACGGGTTGATCGGGTGCGCCGTCGAGAAGAACGGGACGCCGTCATACCCGAGGTTCGTCGTTCCGTTCGTGAGCAGCTGGATCAGAGCCTGCTGCGGCCAGTACGCGGCGTGGCCGCCGACCTGGCGCGCCCACGATGCCGCGAAGTCGAGCGCGGGCATGTTCCGCAGCCCGCTGTCCGACATCTGGTTGTCGCGGATCTCGTTCGTCGTCAGGCGCAGCATCGCGCCGCTGTTCTTGTTGACGATCTCGAAGAACATCGCGCCAAGGTCGTCCGCGCGCTTGTTGCCGCCGAACCCTTCGTCGACGATCTTCGCCGTCTCGAGCAGCCAGAAGAGGATGTCGCGACCCGTGTGGGATTCGCGCGTCATCATCAGCCGATCCCAGAACAGCGTCTTGTTCCGGCGCGCCCAGGAGTCCTGGATCAGCGTCTGAATGTTGGTCTCAAAACGGTTCGCCCAGGCGGACGTGATGACCGTTTGTACGGGGGAAATAAGCATGAGTTAGGCCTTCTGTCCGATCTCGACCCACACTCCCTCGGAGGTGACGTCGTAAACTATGCCCGCCTGAGAGAAGCCCGTCGCGAGGGAGCCGACCGTCTGGTCGTCCTCGGCGTAGCAAATGAGCTCGCGCATCGCGGCGGTGACGGGGTTCGTCGTGCTGTTCGCGAGGAGGAACAGGTCGCGCTCGTAGAAGAAGTGGATATCGCAGTTCATCGCGCCCGCGCTGCCCGCCGTGTTGTCCACGGTCTGCGCGCCGCGCCCGACGACGCGCTTGCCCGTACCCGGCGACGCGGGGCCGAAGAACCCTGCCGTGCACGCGATGAGCGCGCCCTTGTTGATCTTCACGCCGGCGGCCACCGGGCGCTGATCACGCGTGACGGCGCGAACCGCGCTGACGCGCTCTCTCGTAAGTGCAGCCATCTCAGACCTTCGCCTTCTGCGCGTTCAGCCGCGCCATGTCCGACGGGCGGACGTTGTGAAGCACGAAGCGCCCGTCGGGCAGCTTGTGCGGCATCATCGAGGCCGACGAGCGCAGCCCCATCTGGCGGTCCATCATCTCCGCCTCGCGCGGGTCCATCTCGGACGAGCCGTTCGTGCTGCCCTGCGACGGCGCTTCCTTGCGGGAATGCGTCTTCACGCCGACGACGGTCTTCACCATCACCTTGGCGTCGGACAGCGAGCCCTTGCGGCAATGCGCCTTGAACTCGTCGGGGAGGTTCGCGTGCTTCGCGAGCAGCGCGTCGATCTCGCTGACCTCGGCGCGGCGCTCGAGCTCGACAACCTTGGCCGCGAGGCTCGCCACCGGATCGCCCTTGGCAGAGTGAGTGACGGCCTTCTTGTCGGCGTCGTCATCCTTCTTGGGCTTCTTCTCGTCGTCGTCGCCACCCTCCGCGTGAGCGGTGACGTCCTCCGTCTTGACCGACGCCGCTGCGGCCGGCTCCTTGGCGTCAGGCTCGGTCTGCTCGTCGGCAAGCGCCGCGCGAGCCGCGACGAGCGCCGCCTTCATGTTCTCGTCCTGGGTCTGCTCGATTAGCGCGTCGAGTGCAGACAGCATTTCTTCAGCCGTCATCGGTGTCTCCTTTGTGAGCTTCCTCGACGCGAGCAGAGGAATTCCGTGCGTCATTGGATTGATGCAAAGTGCAAGGTTTATGTACGAAGTGACTTGTTTCTCGTCGTCCGTGTAAAACGCGGGCGAGAAGAACCGCCACCGGGGCGGCTCCTCCTCGAGGCCCGCGCGCACGTCCGGGCTCCACTCGACGTCCGTGGCCCAGAGCTCGGGGCCTGCATCCGTCTCGCGCGCCTCGATGCGGTGCCACCCCGCCGCCCGTCCGGCCTCGGCGGGCCGGTCGTTCGACAGGGACAGGTGGTCAAAGTCGATCGACAGCGGGCGATCCTTCGACGCCTGCTCCGCGAGGAGCAGCTTCGCGCTCTCCTCGGTGAAGAAGATCGAACCGTCGTCGCACTTGTTCTCGCCCGCGCGCCAGATCCGAAAGGCCGTCGGCGACTTGCCCTCGCTGCCGCGCTCGACGCCCTCGGAGCGAGCAAGAACGTTCAGCGTGGCGTGATGGAGATGCCTCATGCTGCCTTCCCGCCGGGGATAGCCACCAAGGGCGCACCGACCTTCGCGATCGCTCGCCAGGCCACCGACCACTCGTGCTCGCCGTTCTTCGATGGCGTGAAGTCACGCACGCGCTCGACGCCGCAGAGCCGGCACCGATTCGAGCTCCCGTGCTCGCATCGCGCGACCCCGTGCTCGGTCATTTTCGCGGCGAGATCGGCGGCCGCGTCATCCGTCGGCAGCTCGCCGGCGTCGTCGGTGCCGTCCTGGGCGGCAGGCTCGGGGACCTCCTCGATCTTCACGCCGTAGCGTCGCGCGAGGTCGGCGGCGTCGACCTTCACGCCCACGGCGTTCCAGGCGGCAATCGCGATCGCCGCTTGGTTCATGGCCGACGCTTCCTTCGTCAGATCCGCCGCGCCCGTGACGTCCCACTCGATGACCGGGGAATCGACGTCGTCCACCCCGAAGCGCTCCGCGGCCCACACCGGGATGCACTGGCTGTTTAGCGTCGTGGCGAGCGCGTTCGCGTCCGCCTGGATCAGGTCCCCGCGGATGGAGGCGTGGATAGCGCTGTTGGAGAACCCGGCCCCGCCGTCGGTGGTGACCGACTGGCCGGCGAGCGTGATAACGATCTCTTCGTTCGCGGTCTTGATCGTCTCTTGAAAGACCTCGAACCCGCGGCCGTTGCTCTCGAGGAGCTTCACGTCGAACCCGGGCGGCACGTCGAACACCGTGTTCACGCCCCAGGCCGCGACACGCGCGAACCATCCCGCCTTCTGCGGATCGGTGGCGCCGGGCGGGCTCGTCGCGATGCGCGCCGCGTTCGCGAGCTTTGACGAGTAATTCTCGCGGAAGAAGAACGCGTGTTCCTTCGCGATGAACGCCCGGCCGAGCGCCGCCCAGAGCCCGTGGCTCCATGGCTGCACTGCCCCGCCGGGACAGTGCAGCACCCAGCGTCCATCACCGGGGTTCACCCGTTCGACGCCGTGGATCGATACGTAGTACCAGGCGTCCTCGGCCCAGCGGTACTGCAGGAACTCCGGATCGAGGCGCCGCAGCACGGGCAGCGCGTCGCCGATCTGGATGAACTCGGCCACGCCCACGCCGATGCCCACCCCGTCGGCGGCCAGGAGAGCGAGCTCGCTCGGGGGGAAGACCTGCGAGAAGTCCTCGCTCAGCGCCTCGACGGAACGTTCGTCGCCGATGATGCGAATCGGGAGCTGGACAAGACCTTGCGTCCGCGTCGAGAGAACGCCCGCGATCTGGCCGTCGCGGCGCAGCGAGCGCCAGAGCTGGCCGACCGTCCGGAGGTTCCCGCTGTCGGCCCCGATGACCGCGCCCTCGAGGTCGGCGAGGTGCCACCGGGTCACGGAACGCGGCGACGTCATCTGCCGCTCGCGACCGTCCTCGTAGGACGTCCCGAGCGGGATCTGCTTGGGCCCCACGTACGTCTGCACGCGTGAGATCAGCGACGTGAACCGCTCGATCGGCGTCATCCGTACACCGGATCGGCGCCGAGGCCGTCGATGCTGTACGCGTCAATCTCGGTCGGAGGCTCGTACAGGTCGACGGTCTGGCGGGCCGGCGCTTCCCGGGCCTCGAGGTCGACCGAGGCGAAGCCCCAGATCGCAAGGCACACGGCGTCCGCGCGGTCCGGCGAGCGCCCGAGGATCTTCCGGAGCGCCTTCTTGTCCGTGGCCACCTTGCGGCGGTTCTTGTCGGACACGAAGATCGGCGCATTGAGTTCCTGCGCGAGCTTCAAGTCGCTGGGAATCGCGCCGCCCGCCTTGATCCACTCGAAGGCCTGGCCCCAGAGCCCGTCGCGAACCATGTCGTATTCGGGCGACCCCCAGAGCTTCTTGCCGGACCG
>JAYTOQ010000890.1:0-2820 GCA_043747665.1 Polyangiaceae bacterium
CGCGGCTCACGATCGAGCGTGACGACGAACAGCCCCTGCAGGTAGCTCTTGCTCCCGCGCTGGAGCGCGGCCAGCGCGGCGTTTGCGACCGGAAGGAACAGCGCCCGCGAAGGCTCCTGGAGCCGCTTCGCGACGGGCGGCGTCGACGGCGGTATCGAGCCTGCCCGCGGCGGGCTCGAGCCCGTGCGCGGCTCGAAGATCTCGCGAATGGGCGGGATGGAGCGATACGCGCGCGCCGGCGGGGCCTTCGGATCCGGCACCTTCTCGGCGACGGGCGGAGGCGGCACCGAGAAGCGACTCTCGCGTGCGGGCTCGACGACCTCCGACGGGCGCGGGCGATCGAAGAGCGCGATGAACTCGGTGCTGCCGGTGACGATGCGCTCGTGGATTCCCTCCGCGCGGGCGACGAGCGCCCCCAGCTCGACGAGCGCCTTCGCATCGTCGAAGTCGAGATCGCCGATGACGCTCATCGAGAGCTGCGGAACTCCGCGCGACTGCCCTTCGCGAAACACCACGTCGCCGTGCGTCGGCGGTGCGCTCGACGAGCGCCCGGCCCAGGCCCAGCGCAGGATCCGATCGTGCGGCTCGTAGGTCGCGAGGATCTCGCCGAAGAGCCGGTGCACGGCCTCGCCGCGCCGCGACTGCATCACGGCGATGCGCGTCACCGAATCGAACTTCAGCACGTCGCCGCGCGCAGCATGCTGCTCGCGCCGATCCATGATCCGACGCAGGTCGCGCTGGAGCAGGAAGGCAAAGCGGCGGGTGGCCTCGTCGAGCGGCATCGGGGCTTACGCGATTCTACTTCCTACATCCTACCCAGTTGGGGTCAGGTCTTGTAGGGTAGCCGCGTAAGGAGATTCGCCGATGGCTGTTTCGTCTTCCCGCACTCACCGCACCATCTTCGCGCTCGCCGTCTTCAGCGCCATGCCGCTGCTCGTCGCATGCCCGAAGAAGGAAGTGCCCGTGGCCGATGCCGCCCCTCCGCCGGCCCCCGAGGTCGATGCCGCGCCCCTCATCCTCACCACCCTCGAGGACGACGCCGGTGCCGATGCCGACGCTGCCGAAGCCGGAAAAAAGGCCACCGGCCCCGGCGTTCCGACCAACGTGTCCCGCCTCCGCCAGTGTTGCGGGCAGCTCCGTACCCAGGCGAAGGCGCTCGGCGCGTCGCCCGAGGCCGGATTCCTCACGCAGAGCGCAGCGCAGTGCGACCAGCTCGCCGCGCAGGCCGGTCCGGGCGCCAACGCGCCGGAGCTCGGCATCCTGAAGGCCGCCCTCGCCGGCCGCAACATCCCCCCGATCTGCGCCGGGTTCTGACGTCTCGATGAGGCCGAACCTCCGCTCCTTCCGCAACATGGCGCTCGCGACCGCGGTCTTCGGCGCCGTCCCGCTGGCCGTCGCCTGCGACAAGCCGGCGACCGTCGTCGATGCCGGCCTCGTCGCGACCGCCGCCGATGCGATGGTCTTTCTCGACGACGCCGCCGATGCCGCGGATGCCGCCGACACGGCGGATGCCGCCGACGCGGCGGATGCCGCCGACGCCGTGAAGAAGCCCGGCCTGCCCACGAACGTCGTTCGCTTGAAGCAGTGCTGCGGTCAGCTCCGCATCCAAGCGAAGGCCATGGGCGCTTCTCCGGAGGCTGGGTTCCTCGTAGGCGCCGCTGCGCAGTGCGACACGATCGCTGCGCAGGCCGGGCCGAACGGCAACGCGCCCGAGCTCGGTCTGCTCAAGGCAGCCCTCGCCGGCCGCAACCTGCCGCCGGTCTGCGCCGGCTTCTGACCGTCCGCGCGCCCGGCCGCGGAGACCGGCGCCGTGTCGGCTCTTCGGAATTTTTCGCCGGCCGCGGCCTGGGCCGGGGTCCGCGAGGTGGTTAAGCGACTTAACCAATTGGTTAACCGACTTAACCATCGCGAGAGGGGGGACGGCCGACATGGCCGCACCCGCAACTACGCGAAATGATCGAAGCCGCGCGGATCGATCGGCTCGACCGCGCCCGACGCGCTCCTGAGGACGACGCGCGCGCCACCGTAGGCGCCATCGTCCGATGCCTCGACGGTGCCGATCCGTACGAAGCCGGGTAGCGCGTCGGCGCTCGCCGCGAGGAGCGCATAGTCCTCGCCGCCGTGGAGCGCGAAATCGATCGGTAGCCCATCGAGGAGCCGCGCGCCGGCCGCAAGCGCGGCGCCGCCGGCCGCGATGATCGCCGCGACATCGAGCACGACGCGGACGCCGCTGGCGGTGGCAAGCTGCCCGGCGTCGTGGGCGAGGCCGTCGGACACGTCGATCGCCGCGTGCGCGACGCTGGCGAGCGCCCTTCCCTGCGCGATGCGCGCGATCGGGCGGCGCCATGCCTCGAGGCCGGCCGCGGCATCGGCGTGCTCGACGATGCATGCATGATACACTGATCGCTCGAGGATCGACAAGCCCACGTTGGCGAGTCCGACGGGCCCTGCGAGCCACAGCCCGTCGCCGGGGCGCGCGCCCGATCGCAGCACCGGTCTCACGGCGCGCCCGAAGAGCGTCGTGGTGATCGACGTCTCGGTGCCACGCGCGAGGTTCCCGCCCACCACCGGTGCGCCGACGGCAAGCGACGCCGCCGCCTGTCCGCGCGCGATCGCCTCGAGCGCCTCGTCATCGACCGAGCTCGCGAGGATGAGCGCGGAGAGCGCCGCGGTCGGCTCGGCGCTCATCGCGGCCAGATCGCTGGCCGCGGCCATGAAGCTGCGCCAGCCGATGTCCTCCCAGGACACCCAGCTCGTGCGGAAATGCGTGCCCTCGACCTGCGCGTCGATGGTCCAAACGAGCGCGCCCGCAGTGCCGGC
>JAYTOQ010000891.1:0-1503 GCA_043747665.1 Polyangiaceae bacterium
GCCGGATCCCTTCAGGAGCTCCTTCGACTTGTCGTAGATGTCGAGGGCGTGGAGGTTGTTGGCGAGCGCGCGCCCGAGCAGGAACTCCGCGGACAGGTAGTAGATGCGCTTGGCATCGACCTTCGAGTACGTCTCCTGCGTCTGGGCCCAGCGATACGTCAGGCGATCGCGGACGGTCAGCGCGAGGGCGACGAAGCGATCGAGGTCCGTCGAGGTCGCCGCGCCCTTCCCGAGCGAGTACGAGAGGTGGTCGAGGAACGCGCGGCGCAGGGTGGCGTCGTCCATCCCCGTGCGGTCGTCCTCGATCCGGGGACAAGCGAGAGAGCGCGGGTCCACGCCGGTGGTCGTCGCCGGAGGGCTGCTGCTCTGCGGGCCGGATCTACTCATTCGAGAGAGGTTCGGGGATCGAGGGGTGTAAGTTCAACCTGAATCTGCCTGAGGCGGTTTGAAATGGTCACGGCCAATGGTCATCGTGGACATCTACGATGACCATCTCGGTCCGGCCATGGAACATCGCGCGCGCCAAGGCGACCTTCTCCAAGCTCCTGCGCGAGGCCGCGGACGCGCCGCAGCTCATCGAGAACCGCGGGCGTGAGGTAGCCGTGGTCCTCAGCCTCGACGAGTATCGTCGGCTCTCGGAGCATGCCGAGCGCAGTAACGACGATTCACGCATGCGCGTGTTCCTCGACGCGAGCGCCGAGCTTCGTCGTCAGGGCGGAGCAGAGCTGGACGCACCGGCTCGAACGCCGCGGAGCCCGCCGTTCGAAGCGCAGCGCAAGCGCGGGCTGGCGCGCCGGCCGCCCGCCCGATGAGCTACGTGATCGATACCAACGTCTTGTCCGAGCTCGCTCGCCCCACGCCGAACCGTGCGGTCGTCGATTGGTTCGTGACCCAGCAAAACATCGCGCTCAGCGCGGTCTCGATCGAGGAGCTCGCGTACGGCATCGCGCGCGCGCGCCTCGCAGAACGCCGGCGGCTCGCTCCCTGGTTCGAGGCGCTCCTTGCGATCCCGGCGCAGGTCCTTCCGGTCGACGACCGGATCGCCCGCGCCGCCGCCGAGCTCCGCGCCGCGGTCGCGAGCGTAAGGGCCGTATCGTCGCGCAGGCGGACATGCTGATTGCAGCGACCGCGATCGTCTCCGGCCGGACGCTCGCTACACGCAACACGCGTGACTTCGAACGCTGCGGCGTGGCGATCTTCGATCCGTTCGTCTGACCTTCTCGCAGCGGACATGTCTCAGCGCGGCGCTGCCACGTCGGAGGCCGCGAAGATCAGCACGAACGACCGATCGGCCACGCGGTAGAGCGTCGGCTTGTCACGTGGGGCGCCCGCGGCGGTATCGGCCTGGTAGGCGGCAAACCACGGGAGCTTCTCCCAAATGTCGGTCTTCTTCACGTACTCGGGGACGATGAGATCGAGCTCGACGTAGCGACCTGCGGTGGTCGCTGACAGCTCGGGGCCGAAGCTGTACTGGCGCAGGCTCTCGTCGGGCACGAGATCGTT
>JAYTOQ010000892.1:0-2004 GCA_043747665.1 Polyangiaceae bacterium
GCGCGTCGGAAGGACGTTGTCCGTTCGCTTCAGCTCGCCGCCATCGTCGCGGTACGTGTGCACGCACGGACGCGGCGTTCCCTTCGCGTTCGGGTTGCACGGCCGCGCGAAGGCGAGGGGCAGCTTCACGTCGCCCTTGACCTCGACACCATGGAACGGAGAGGCGGGCTCCGGCTTGACCTTGTCCATCGGCACGAGGCGCATGTCGACGGTCATCGCGAACGGGCGATTCTCCGACTCTGCGCCCGTGGCGAACGAACCGATGAACGCGATGCCGGTGTGACGTCGCACGCGATTGGCGAAGATCGCCTTGGCCGGGACCTCGAAGCCCGAGACGTTCGGGATCTTGCGCGCGCCGTCCTCGAGCCAGAACGGCGGTGGAGCGGCGTCGCTCGTGCCGCCGAGCAAGATCGCGTCGGAGAGCGTGCTCGACGGCGGCTGCGTGGGCGCGTCGAGGATGATCTCGTGCGCTGCATCGTTCGCGCCCACGTGCTCGGCGTGATTGGCCTGCTTACCCTTGCGATTCCAGAAGGCGAGATGCTCCGTGAGCTTGAACTCCGTCGCGAGCTGCTCTTCCTTGGTCGGCACCCTCAAGTAGAGAGGCGCCACCGCGCGGATGAACCCGTAAGAATAAGGAAGCGGCTTCGAAGTGTCCGGCCGCACGCTGGCGGCGCGGATGAGCGGAGAGTCGGTCTCGAGCGTCGCGTTCTTGCCGACGCACACGAAGCCGCGGGGCGCGACGCCGTACCAGCCTCCGGGGCAGCCCTCGATGCCGTAGCTCTTGTCGGTGCGCGGGACGACGGCGCCAAGGCGGAGGTAACCGAGCTTCTTCGCGGTGTCCGCGGGAGCTGCGTAGACGACGGTGCTCATCGCGGTCGCGGCGAGCTTCGCGGTCGTCGAGAACACGACCGCCGGCGCTTCGCTCTCGACCGCCGCCGATGTGACCGTCGTTGCCGACGGATCCGTGGAGCCATCGCGCTTGCAGGCGGCGATCGCGAGAAGCGCCACTGCGCCGAGGACTCGTAGCGCCATCCCCCGGGTCGTCATGCACGGAAGGTGCATGATCTGCTGCAGCTGCCCAAGAAACCTGCTTAACGAAGCGAAACGCGACAGCCCTGCGCGTCCGGCGACCGCTCTGCATCGACGTGCTAAGAGCGCGACCGCCATGGCTGCCGCCACGCCTCTCACCGACGAACCGGCCGCTGGGCCGCCCGAGCCTCCGCCGCCGACGGAGCCGAAGCTCGGCTTCCTCTCGACGCTCCAGACGTTCCCGCGATCGTTCTGGATGGGATGCGGCGTCGAGATGTGGGAACGCATGGCGTACTACTGCGTGCGCACCGTCCTGCCGCTCTACATCGCGCAGGCCGATGATCCCGGCGGCTTGCACTTCAGCCAGGCGCAGAAGGGCACCATCTTCGCGGTGTGGGCGCTCGTGCAGTCCATCGTTCCGATGGTGAGTGGCGGCTTCGCCGACCGCTACGGCTACAAGCGCACCATCGCCACGTCGGTCACGCTCGCGTGCACCGGCTACGTGCTGATGGCGAACATGAGGAGCTACGCCGGCTTTTTCTTCGCGTGCCTCGTCCTCGCGCTCGGCACCGCCATCTTCAAGCCAGGAATCCAGGGCACGCTCGCGCAGTCGATGTCGAAGAGGAACTCCAGCGTCGGCTGGGGCTTCTTCTACTGGCTCGTCAACGTGGGAGCGGCCATCGGCCCGTTCGTCGGCACGTTCATGCGCACCAAGAACTGGGCGTTCGTCTTCTACAGCTCGGCGGTGTTCATGGCCATGAACTACCTGATGATCTTCACCTACAAGGAGGTGGAGTCGGGCGCGGACAAGAAGAAGAGCGCGGGCCGTGTGCTCGTCGACACGTTCAAGAACATCCTCGATGCGCGGCTCGCGACCATCATCGTCCTCTTCAGCGGCTTCTGGATGATGCTCTACCAACTCTGGGATCTGATGCCGAACTTCTACGCCGACTGGGTGAGCTCCACCCCGTTCGT
>JAYTOQ010000893.1:0-3719 GCA_043747665.1 Polyangiaceae bacterium
GAGGCCTTCCAGAGCTTCCGCTATCGCCATCTCGTGCTCGTGAAGCGCATCATCGGCGCCGGTACGCCGAGCCTGAAGGGCAACCCGATCGAGCTCCTCGAGACCAACGCGAAAAAAATGTTCTTCCCCACGCTGTGGCGCGCGCGCGAGGCTCTCTTCAACGACTTCGTGCCGGGCGAGCTCAAGACATGAGCGCCGCCGCCGAGGCCGATCTCCTGGCGACGCGACCGGACTTCCCGACGCTCGAGAAGGGCGTGCATCTCATCAGCCATTCGCTCGGCGCGGTCCCGAGGAAGGCGCGCGAGTACGTCAACACGTTCATGGACGAGTGGGAGAACGAGTCCATCAACGCGTGGGGCACCTGGCTGCCCAACGTCCGCGCGCTCGGCGATCTCGTGGGCACCGTCCTCAAGGTCGATCCCGGCTCAGTCGCGATCCTGCCCAACGTCTCGACCGTGCAGTCGTTCGTCGCGTCGTGCTTCACGTTCAACGAGACGAACGGTCGCTTCAAGGGCCGCAACAAAATCGTGTACGACGACATGAACTTCTCGACCGTGCACTACGTCTGGCAAGAGCAGGCGCGGCGCGGCGCCGACATCACCATCGTCAAGTCGAAGGACGGCATCCATGCTCCCATCGACGAGCTGTGCGCCGCCATCGACGAGAAGACGCTGCTCGTTCCGATCAGCCACGTCCTCTTCCGTTCGAGCGGCATGTACGACGCGAAGCGCGTGATCGATCGTGCGCATGAGGTCGGTGCCCTCGTCCTGCTCGACTGCTACCAGTCGGCGGGCACGGTGCCGCTGGATCTCAAGGCCTGGGATTGCGACATGGCGTGCGGCGGCTCGGTGAAGTGGGCCTGCGGTGGCCCAGGCGCCGCGTATCTCTACGTGCGTCCGGATCTCCTCGAGCATCTCCAGCCCATGTCGACGGGCTGGTTCGCCCACGCCGAGCCGTTCGCCTTCGACATGGGGCCGATGCGCTATGCGGCCGACGTCTGGCGGATGATCGGCGGCACCATGGCGGTACCGGCGGTGTACACGGCGCGCGCGGGGTGGGAGACGGTGGCGAGGCTCGGTGTCGATCGCATCCGCGCGAAGTCGCTCCGTCAGACCAGGCTGCTGCGCGACCTCGTCGATGCGCGCGGGTTCACGGTCAACACGCCGCGCGAGGACAGCCAGCGTGGCGGCACGATCTGCTTCGATTTCCCGGGCGCGGACGTGGTGTCGAAGGCGCTCTCGCAGCGGAGGTTCTTCCACGACTATCGCCCGCGTTGCGGCCTGCGCCTCAGCCCGCACTTTTACACGACCGATGAAGAGCTCCAGCGCTTCATGTCGGAGCTCGACAAGGTGCGCGGCACCGGCGCGGCGACCAGCGGCGCCGCCGCATATTGAGCGGCGCGGATTGAACGGCGGCACCCCCACGCGCATCAGACCGGGGGCAAGAGAGGTCCCGCCCCCATGCGCTCTGGTCATGCACGCGTCTTCATCGCGCCCATGCTCGCGATCGCGAGCGTGGTGCTATCGCCGTCCGCCGTTGCTCGCGCCGATGACGGTGCCACACCGGTCTCCTCGGTCACGGCCGGCGAGCTCCGCGACGCGCGCATGCACATCGAGCTCACGCTCTCGCAGATGCGCGCGCGCGCGTTGCACGTCCGCGACGAGCTCCGGTTGACGCGTAGGCGCGGGACGAAGGCGCAAGTCACGTGCGTGGACGAGGCGTTGAGCCGGTCCGACGTCGCCTTCCGCCGCGCCCGCGATTTGGGCGAGGAGATCCTGGCGGCGGTCGCGCGCGGCGATGTCGAGGCTGCGCGGGCGGCCCGCGGCCGGCTCGTCGAGCTCGACGAATCGCAGCGCGTCGCCGGCGCCGACGCGAACCGATGTACGCCGAAGCCGCTCTCGCCGTCGCAGCTCGCGCTCGGGAGCTCCACCACGGTGAAGGTCGACGTCGATCCGCGCATCCCGCGCATCGAGTAGGCGTTCGAACGGCCACCCACGTCGGGTCAGCGGTCGCGCCAGATCGCAGGACGGCGCGCGAAGTAGGCTTCGACTGCCTCCACGTGGTCCTCGCCGCTCCAGGTCTCCACGAACAGCTCGCGCTCCAAGGTGCGGACGTCGCGGGCCGTTTCGGTCGTCTCCCGGACGAGGCGCTTCATGCTCGCCACCGCGCGCGGCGAGGCTTCTGCGATGTCGAAGGCCCAGGCTAGCGCCGTCGCCCGCGCGTGGCCGTCTTCGGTCACCTCGTCGACGAGTCCGATGCGCTTCGCCTCGGTCGCCGAGACGTCATGCGCTGCGTAGAGCAATCGCGCGGCCGTGCCAGCGCCCACCAGCGAGACCAGGCGCGGGACGGTGCCCCATGCCGTCGTGACCCCCATGCGCACTTGCTTGAACGACAGCCTGGCGCGGGCGTCCGCCACGCGCATGTCGCATGCGAGCGCGAGCTCTGCGCCGCCGCCGATCGCCGGCCCCGACATCGCGCAGACGACCGGCAAGGGGAGAGCCGCCATCGCTCGCGTGAGCTCCCACCCGAGGTCGCTGAAGCGCGCCGCGTCCTCCGGTGTGTTCTTGTCGCGAAGCTCGCGGAGGTCTCCGCCCGATACGAACGTCTCGCCGGCGCCGGTGAGGATCGCGGCGCGCAGCGAGCGATCGCGATTGGCCTCGGCCACTGCGTCGACCAACGCCTGCAGCGTGGCGTGATCGACGGCGTTCTTCGTCTGCGGGCGGTCGATCGTCCAGACGACGACCGCTCCCTGCCGCTTCACCACCAGCATCCGGAATACGAGGCTACGAGGCTACCAGTTAAACGCCGGCTCGGAGCCGTCGGACGTTCTGAGCGCGCGCGTCTTCGTGGCGAACGCGCGTGGGGCGCTGCTCGGCCTCCACCACGCCGTCACGCTCGCGGCCGGCGCGGCGCTTCTTCCGCTTCGCGAGGAACTTCTCGGCGTGCGCGATGATCGCGCCGGCGACGTCGAGGCCGCTCGTGCGCTCGATGCCCTCGAGGCCAGGCGAGCTGTTGATCTCGAGGATCTTCGGCCCGTCACGCCCTTCGAGCATGTCGACGCCGGCCACCTCGAGCCCCATGACCTTCACCGCTGCCATTGCCGCCATGCGGTACTGCTTGGGCAGCTCGACGCGCACGCCGAGGCCGCCGCGATGGAGGTTCGAACGGAACTCACCCTTCTTCGCCTGGCGACGCATCGCCGCCACGATCCGTCCGCCGACGCAGATGGCGCGATAATCACGGCCCTTCGACTCGGCGATGTACTCCTGGAGGATGATGTCCTGGCCCATCGCCCAGAGCGTCTCGAGCAGCGACGTCACCGCCTGCGGCGTCTCCGCGATCATCGTCCCGATGCCCTGCGCGCCCTGCTGCAACTTCACGATCGCCGGGGTACCGCCCACGAAATCGAGCGCCGCGTCGACCGAGTCGGGGGTGCGTGCGCAGACCGTCTTCGGGACGTCGATGTCCTTCTTCGTGAGGAGCTGCATCGCGCGGAGCTTGTCGCGCGAGCGTGCGATCGCGATGGCGTTGTTGAGGACGGGGATCCCCATCATGTCGAACTGGCGCACCACGGCGAGCCCGTAGTTGGTGATCGATGCGCCGATGCGCGGCAGCACGAGATCGACGGGCGGTAACAGACGGTCGCCAAGGAACATCGCGGGTCGACCGCGAGAGATCACGATCTGGAAGTCGAGCGGGTCTGCGACGGTCACGTCATG
>JAYTOQ010000894.1:0-6800 GCA_043747665.1 Polyangiaceae bacterium
GGCGAGAGCGATCACTACGCCTACTCGACCAACACCGCCGAGGTCCCGCTGCCCGGCACCGACGGCAAGAGCACCATCACGAGCTACCTCGACGGCCTCCTCGAGTGGCAACGCGACTACCAGGACGGCGTGAAGGCCATCACCGGCCAGACCCAGCCCGTGCCCCTGATCATCTCGCAGATGCACCTGTGGACCGACGTGCCGCACAGCTCGGTGGTCGCGTGGCAATACGAGGCGCACGTCAAGTCCAAGGGCAAGGTCGTCCTCGCTGCGCCTGCCTATTTTCTGGGGTACGCGGCCGATTGCTTGCACTATACAAGCGACTCGCAGCGCTGGATCGGCGAGTACTTCGCGAAGGTCTATGCGCGCATCGTCTTCCAGGGACTGCCGTGGGAGCCGGTCCGCCCCAGGGCCGTCACCATCGCGGGCAACGTCGTCACCGCGAAGTTCTACGTCCCGAAGCCGCCGCTCGTCCTCGACGTCACGCGCGTCACCAACCCCGGCAGCTATGGCTTCGAGTACGTCGACGCTGCCGGACTGAACGTCGCCATCACCGGCGTGCAGGTGACGAGCGCGGACACCGTGACCGTCACGCTCGCGTCGGCGGCGCCCGGCGGCCGTCTCCGCTACGCCTTCACCGCGCCCATCCCGAATTGCCCAGGCCCGACCAGCGGCGTCCGGGGCAACTTGCGTGACTCGGACGCAACGCCCTCGCTCTATGGACACGAGCTGTTCAACTGGGGCGTGACCTTCGAAGAGCCTGCGCTTTGACGCCGCACGAGCTTATGCTGGTGCGGTGGGGGCTGGACCAGCGTGGAGCTCAACGTTGCGACGACCCTATCGTTCTGTGCAGCGACGACGTGCGCGTCGCTCGCCGTGCTCGGCGGGTACCTCGGACGCACTGCTCCGAGCCGGCACTTCCGCTATGCGTCGGCCGCGGGCGCGGCGGCGGCCATCTACTGCCTGACCAACGTCGTCCTCGCGGGGCGCATCGGCGTAGCGGCGACGGTCTGGTCGGGTCGCGCGAGCATCCTCGCGGCGAGCGTGCACGGCGCGGCATGGCTCGCGTTCCTCGCCGCCTGGGATAGGCAACGCTTCTCGCCTTTCGTGCGAGTGATCGTCGGGTCGGCCCTGGTTGCAGGTCTGCTCGCGCTCGTTCCCGGCATCGCCGTCGTCGACACGTTCACCGAACGCGACGTTGCCTGGTTGGGGATCACGTATCGCGACCCGGACGTTGCGCCGCTCGGGCCTGTCATCCTCGCGCTTGCCTACGTCGAGCAGGTCGCCGCGGCGGTGATGGCGCTCCGCATGAGCCGGCGGAATCCGCGTGCCCGCGTGGTGGCAGCCGCGCTGGGCCTCTTCTGCGTGGTGATCGTGCTGGACACGCTCACGGGCCTGCACGTCCTCGATCTTCCTTACCTCGCGGACCCGGCACTGGCGCTCGTCTTCTTGAGCATTGGCACGGTCGTCGTCGCGGAGGCCGCGGAGAGCGCTGCCAAGTCGATCGCGCTCGAGCGCGTCAGCGTCGCGCTCGCCGAACGCGAGAACCTCGCAGCCCTCGGGCAGCTCGCCGCGGTCGTCGCCCACGAGGTCCGCAACCCCGTCGCCATCATCTTCAATGCGCTCGCGACGCTGCAGCGGACGCAGCGCAGCGCAGAGGACGCAACGCTTCTCGATATCGTCAAAGAGGAGGCTGAGCGGCTGAAGCAGCTCGTGACACGCCTCCTCGATGCAGTTCGCCCGTTCGAGCTCCAGTACTCGCGCCGAGGGGCGAAACTGCTCGTTCGCGGAGCCATCCTGCAGGTGACGTCGGGCGCCGGCGTTCCGCCGACCGAGGTCGAGCTGATCGACGCGCCGCCGGACGAGGTCGAATGCGACGAGATCCTCCTCGGACAGGCCATCTCGAATCTCGTGCAGAATGCACTCTCTGCGCCGGGACGCCGTTCCCCGGTGCACGTCCGCGCCAGCCTCGAGCCGAGCACGCGCCCTGAGGTTCTGCGCGTCGAGATCACGGACGACGGCGACGGGGTGTCCGCGGAGGCGAAGGCGCGGCTGTTCACGCCGTTCTTCACGACCCGCGCCACCGGCACGGGTCTCGGCCTCGCGCTCGTGAAGCGCATCGCCGAAGCGCACGGCGGCAGTGTGGCACACGAGCCCCCGGAGTCCGGCGGCGCGAGCTTCGTGCTGCGTGTCCCGCTCCGAGAGCGGAGCCGTGAGCGCGAGCGCGAGGGCCGCGACGAACGCTAGCGTGGTCGCGAGCACGAGCCAGGGCGGGGGCGGCCTGCTAGGGTCTTACCCGTGAAGCGCCGGTACCTCATCCTCTGCGTGCTCGTTCCTCTGCTCGCACCGCTCGCCGTCGTCGTGGCCTGCACGGCGGGCCCGGCTGCCAGCCCGTCGAGCCCTGCGCCTCCCGAGCAGCCGGCGTCGTTCGACGCACGTCTCGACACCAGCAGGCCGCCGCCCCTGCCCGATGCCGCGCCGCCGCCGACATGCACGGCCATCGACCTCCCGGCCGGAACGGGTACGAGGTTCTGCGATCTCCCGCTGCCCACGGCCACCGGGCTCTCGGTGCCGGACGACTTCTGTATCCGCGAGTACACGACGGCGCCCATCATCGAGGCGCGCGTCATGCGCTTCGCGCCGAACGGAGATCTCTTCCTCGCCGCGCCTTCGATGAGCACCCCCGGCGGCGCCACCAACGGGCCCGGATCCATCCTCGTCCTTCCCGACGACAACGGCGATGGCCGCGCCGACTCCGTCCTCACCTTTGCGGGCGGCTCCGCGCGCCCGAATGGCTCCTGCGCCTCCGTCGAGTCCGATCCGGACAACCTCGCCTGCGTCCACGGGCTCGCCTTCAGCGGCAAATACGTGTATTATACACGCAGCGACGAGGTCCGGCGCGTTGCCTACACGCCGGGCATGCGCTCCGTCGCGAAGGGGACCAGCGAGCTCGTCGCCATCCTCGGCGGCGCCTCGATCAGCGACATCCGCTGGACTCACACGCTCGAGCAGACGAAGGACGGAAGCCTGTGGGTCTCGCGCGGCCGCTTCGATTCGTCGACGTGCTCGAACACCGAGATGGAGACCGGCGCCGTCTTCACGCTGCCCATCCAAGGCGCCCCCAAGCTGCCGCTCGTGCCCGAGCTCGTCGCGAACGGCTTCCGCAATCCCATGTACCTGCGCTGCTCGCCCGCGAGCTGCGGCGATTGCTACACAAACGAGCTCACCGGTGACGGCTGGGACGGCGTTGGCGGCAGCGAGAAGCTCGCGCTCCTCGAGAAGAAGGGCGAGAGCTGGGGCTATCCCTGCTGCGTCCGGCGCGGCGCCGCGGCCCCGACCACCGGCAGCACACCGGACTGCACGAACGTCGGCGCGGAGCTCGTCGCCATTCCGCTCCACTACACGCCGTTCGGCATCGACTTCGAGCGCGGCACGTTTCCCGGCGTGTACCGCCACGCGGTATTCGCCGCGCTTCACGGCGTGGTGTCGTCGTACGGCGGAAGTGCCGTCGTCGCCTTGACGGTCGATCCGACGTCGCTGCGCCCGACCGGCGAGACGCTGGAGTTCGTGCACGGCTTCGGTCGGCCCGTGGGCGGTCCGGCCGTCGGCCGCGCCACCGACGTCGCATTCGCCCCCGACGGACGTCTCTTCGTCGCCGACGACACGTCCGGCAAGATCTACTGGGTCGCGCCGAAGACGCTCGCCGCGCCGAAGTAAACGCGATGAAGTTCGTGGTCGCAACGCAGGACTACGGCGGCCTCGGGTTCGCCGTACGACTGCGCGACTGCGCGACGAGCGGCACGAGGTCATCCTCGCGTGCCAGCCTCGCTCCGAGGATCTCGCGAAGGGCCGGCGCGCCGCGTACGAGCGCGTTGGAGGGGTCTCGTCGACAAGGCTCCGCGGTCGGAGCTGCTCGCGCGTCGCGAGACGCTGCGCGATGCGTGATGCGTGATGGATCTGGGACTTCAACCACTCTGTCGAGGAGAACGAGCTGCTCCACAAGGAGCAACGCGCACGGGTTCACGATGGAAGCCGCGTGGGAGTCGGTCCTCGAGAAGGCCGCGCAGATTCGCTTTCCGTACCGGCACTACCGCGCCGACGGCGATCAGACAAACGATCCGTCGTCGCCGATTCGCCGATTCGCCGATTCGCCGATTCGAAGCGTTGAAGGCGATGGGCTTCATCTGAGCCCAGGCCTGCGAGGCCCGCGGCATGTCGCTCATTCGCCGCGCTGCGCGCGATCGACGGCGTCGATGTCGGAGCCGACGACCCAGACCGTGTTGCTGCTTCGCGTGATGCTGGTGAGCGGAATGGCGTTCGATGCGCCCGATGCGGCTCGTGCGCGCGCGAAGGCGGTGGGGTTGTCGTCGACGTCGACCACCTCAAACGCGATCTTTCGATCCTTGAGGCCGCTCTCGAGCGTACGACACGCGCTGCACCACTTCGCGCCGTAGACGGTGACCGGCGACGTCGAGAGCGAGGAGATCCCGGAGTCGGCGCTCGCGGTGCTCGGAGCGGCGAGCGCGACGGCGACGACGGCGGTCACCAGCGCGAACGGCGCGAGACGAGCGAGCAGCGCGATCGTGGACGGGAGCGAGCGAAGGGGAGTCACCCCTACAGCGTACGGGAGAGCGCGGGCCGCGCAAGCTCGTGTCGACACAGGGCCGTCGCGTCGACTAGAGCGAGGGGGGGGGTGAGCTCGTCGCGGTGGCAGCGGCTCGTCCCTCGGACGCAGGTCACGACTGCAACAGCACCAACTGCGTTGCTTCGTTTTACACCAAGAGCGATGATCACACCATGCGAGCACTCGTCACCGGAGGCGCCGGCTTCATCGGCTCGCACATCGCGCAGCGCCTCATCGCGAGCGGTCACGAGGTCATCGTCCTCGATAACTTCTTCACCGGGTCGCGCGCCAACGTCGCAGCCATCGGAGGCTCGCGCGACGTTCGCGTCGTCGAGGGCGATGTCCGGAACCTCGAGACGGTCGAGGCCTGTGCCGAGGGCTGCGAGGTCATCTTCCACGAGGCCGCCATCGTCAGCGTGCCGTTCAGCGTGGAGCGCCCGCAGGAGTCCCACGACGTCAACATCCAGGGAACGCTGAACGTCCTCCAGGCGGCACGCAAGGCGCGCACGCGGCGCGTCGTCTACGCATCGTCGGCCGCTATCTACGGCGAGGAGCCGACGCTGCCCAAGACCGAGGCGATGCGGCCCGAGCCCATGTCTCCCTACGGCGTCGAGAAGATCACCGGCGAGCACTACCTCGCGACCTGGAGCAAGCTGTTCGGCGTCGAGACCGTCGCGCTCCGCTACTTCAACGTGTTCGGGCCGCGCCAGGACCCGAAGTCGCCCTACTCCGGCGTCATCAGCATCTTCGTCGACCGCATCCTGGGCGGTCGCCCCATCACCTTCTTCGGAGACGGGTCGCAGTCGCGCGACTTCGTCTACGTCGCCAACGTGGTCGACGCGAACATCCTCGCCGCCACCCGCGAAGGCGTCTCGGGGCGCGCGTTCAACGTGGCCTGCGGCAAACGCACCACGCTGCGTGAGCTCGCCACGCTGATCGAAGCCGCCGCCGGTCGCACCGTCGAACGTTCGTCGGCCGAGCCGCGCGCGGGCGACATCAAGGACTCGGTCGCCGACATCGATCTTGCCCGCGAGCTGCTCGGCTATGCGCCCGGCGTCGACGTGGAGGTTGGCCTCCGGCAGCTCGTCGACCACGTGCTGCGGACGTCGTGACGCTCGCCCGCTGACCACCGCTACGGCGCGTCGATCAGCACCTTCAACGCGCCGCGCCGCCCCGCGTGGGCCAACGCTTCGTCGGCACGCTCGAGCGGGTACCGCGCCTCGATCAGCGGCCGCGGATCCACGGCGCCGCTCGCCAGCACCTCGACGGCACGACGCATGTTGCCGCAGCGCGATCCCACGAGACGCACCTCGTGGATGACCAGGGGCGCGAGGTCCACGGTGAGCTTCGCCGCGACCGTCGTCTTGAGGACCACCGTGCCGCGCGGCGCAACGAGCGCGAGCGCTTGCGTGAGCCCGGCCTCGCTGCCCGTCGCCTCCACCACGAGCGGTGCGCCGCGAATCGACAGCGGAAGATCGGCCTCGAGGAACGTCGTGATGCCCGCGCCTCTCGCGAGCGCCAGCTTGTGCGCGTGGCGTCCCACGAGCGTCGTCTCGATGCCCTGGCTCGCCAGCGCTCGCACGATGAGCTGACCCAGCTTGCCGTCGCCGAGCACGATCGCGCGCGCCGGCTTTCCTGCGCGTGCGCGCTCGCCGTGTAGCTCGGCTAGCTCGTCGAGCACATGGAGAGCGGCCGCGAGGGGCTCGGCGAACACCGCGCGATCGTCGTCCAGCGTATCGGGCACGGCCACGAGGCACCGCTCGGGCACCGTGAGCAGCTCCGCGAAGGCGCCCGACCTGCCGGCGATTCCGAGGACGGTACGCGTCGCGCAGTGATGACCGCCATGGCCACCTCCCTGCAGGCAGTCCGCGCACGTCCCGCAGCCGGCATTGATGTCCGCGACGACGCGCTTGCCTTGCCACGACACATCGTCGGAGGCGATCACTTCGCCGACGAGCTCGTGACCGGGCACGCCCGCGAAGCCCATGTAGCCGCGCGCCAGCTGGAGGTCGGTATCGCAGACGCCGCTCACGCGTACGCGAACCAGCGCTTCGCCTGCCGCGCGCACCGGCGGCGGATGATCCTTCGCGACACGAGCCACCTGCGGTGAGCCCCCGAGGACGAGCGCGAGCATGCGCCATCCTACGCCGGGCGGACGCCGGGTCCGCACCGCTTC
>JAYTOQ010000895.1:0-1670 GCA_043747665.1 Polyangiaceae bacterium
GAGGGCTCGCTCCGCACCTCGAGCTACGAGAAGAACGGCGAGAAGCGCTACAGCACCGAGATCAACGCCAGCAACATCATCCTCGCCGGCCGCGGCAAGGGTCAGGGCGCCGGCGACGATATGGGTGGCGGCGGCGGCGGCGGCGGCGGCTACGAGCGTCGCCCCTCTGGTGGCGGTGGCGGTGGCGGAAGCGGTGGCGGAAGCCGTCCGGCGAGCGGCCCCCCTGCGGCCCCGGCCGACGACTTCGGCGACTACAGCGGCGGCGGTAGCGGTGGCGGCGGCGACGACGAAATCCCGTTCTGAGCCGCTAAGTAGCGGACGTGCTTGCAGAAGGCGGCGTGGTCCGCTACTTACGGCGCCCCCTTCCTATTTCCGGAGGGGGCTGCAGAGGATCTCATGAAAGAAGGCATTCATCCCGACTACCCGGCTGCGAACGTGCGCTGCGCCTGCGGCAACGCCTTCGTGACCCGGTCGACGCGCGGCGACTTCCAGGTCGACGTGTGTTCGAACTGCCACCCGTTCTACACCGGGACGCAGAAGCTCATGGACGCGGCCGGCCGCGTCGACCGCTTCCGCAAGCGTTACGCGACCAAGGGCGGCGGCGAGGCCACGGCGAAGGCCGAGCTCGCGGCCAAGGGCGCACCCGATGCGGCGCCCGCAACTGCCCCGGAAGCACCCGCCGCCCGCGAGTGAGCTCACCCGCGCGCGCGAGCCGGACCGTAAAGTCCGCCTCGCGCGCGGCGCTTCTCGTGCGTAAGGTGAAGGGGCATGCCTGAAGAAGCGCCCGCTCCCGCTGCTCCGTACCGTTCTCCTTCCGCCCGCTCGGAGGCGAAGCCGGCCGGGCCGTACATCGGTGGTCAAGCCGTCCTCGAGGGCGTGATGATGCGATCGCCCACGTCGTTCGCGGTCGTCGTCCGACGTCGCGACGGCTCGCTGCACGTGCGCGAGCGAGGCATGAGCGACCATCGCACGGGCGTCGCCAAGCTGCCGCTCGTGCGCGGTATGTCGTCGCTCGTCGAGAGCCTCAAGCTCGGCAGCGAGTCGCTGCGCTTCTCCGCCGAACAGATGGAGCGCGATATCGAGGCGGACGAGCTCGCGGCAGCGAAAGCGGGCGTCGGGCCTGCCACCCCCGGGACGCTTGCGAACGCGAACGCGAAGAAGAAGAGCGGCGCGGGTGCCGGCCCCGGCTCGAGCGCGTTGCGCATGCTCCAGGCGCTCGCGTACACGACGTTCCTCCTCCTCACCGCCGACGCGGACACCGACGGAGTCTCGCCGAAGGAAGGGCCCACGAAGGAAGAGAAGAAGGTCGGCCGCGGACCGATGATCTTCATGGTCGTCATGATGGTCGCGTTCATGATCGCGCTGCCGCAGGCGGCCGCCGCGGGCGTCAACAAGCTCCTCGGCTTCGGGCTCGACGTGCAGTCGCCCGGCTTCCAGGCGCTGACCGGAGCCTTCAAGCTCACCATTGTCGTCAGCTACTTGATCGTGGTGCGCCGCGTGTTCCCCGACATCAAGCGCGTGTTTCAGTATCACGGCGCCGAGCACAAGACGATCAGCACCTACGAGGCGGGCGAGCCGCTCACTGTCGAGAACGCCCGGGCGAAGACCACGCTGCATCCGCGCTGCGGAACCACCTTCCTCGTCATGGTGGCGCTCGTGTCGATCCTCGT
>JAYTOQ010000896.1:0-4454 GCA_043747665.1 Polyangiaceae bacterium
GGTGACGCCGTCGCCTTGCTCACCGCCGATGTCCGCGGTGATCGAGAACGCGGCGCGGGTCGTGTCCGGGAACCTCCCACGCCCACTAAATTATTTTATTGACGAGCCTTATCGTTGCAGTTAAGATAGCACTGTCTGTCGGTTAGATCGGTTCTGGCCCCTCGACAAGAGCAAACCCCGGGTGACCGGGGGACGCAAAGCTACGGAGCTCGTTCGAGCCGGCCGGGCTGCCAAAGGGAGAAGCACATGAAGGTCAAGACCAAGATCAAAGCCGGCGTCACCGTCAACATGACTGACTAGCCACTCCGGCTGACTCGATACGACGCGATACTTTGGTTTAGCAATTGCCTAATTGAGACAATCGCAAGTCGAGCGCGCAAAGCGAAGCGAGTCGAGTCGAGTCGAGTTCGAGCACATCGCGGCGGCCATCGTGGCCCGATTCCCCCGACCATCGCACTGGAGCGGCACATGAAAATAAAGACCAAGATCAAGGCTGGCGTCACGGTCAACATGACCGACTAGGCAGTCCGTGGCCCGTCCACGAATTACCTGATTACTCGCTGGAGAATATCCGAAGATTAAGATCAGGATCGAGGCCGGCATCACCAGCAACATGTCGTAGCAACTCCGGGTAGCTCGGCCCGGAACGTTCCGTCCACCGAGCCACATCGGAGCCATAGGCCGCGAAGAGAATCTCTTTGCGGCCTATCGCATTTTTGTCACGCGCCGCGATTGGCCACCAGTGATCCCGGCTTTCCCGCGTGGATTGGGCCACCCTTGGCGAGCGCGAAGAGGCGGCGAGCGCGAAGAGGCGAAGAGCGCAGCGCGCCTCGCCTCAGCGTCGCTTCAGGGGTGTGCGATGACCACGAGGGCGTTCGCGCGCGCGAGGACACAGGCCATCGAGCGCCGTAGCGTGCCCGGGTCGAGAGCAGCGAAGCTTTCGTCGAGGACGACGACGTCACCCTCCTGCAGGAGCGCGCGCGCGACGAAGAGACGGCTCCGCTCACCGTGCGAGAGCTGCCAGCCCGTCTCGCCCACGATCTGCTGGAGGCCTGCCGGCATGCGCTCGAGGAGCGGCCCGAGATCGAGCTCCCGGCAGATGGTCTCGGCGAGCTCGAGATCGGCTGGCGTCGGCGGCCATGCGCGGCCCATGAGCAGGTTGAACGAGAACGTGCTCGCGAAAACGTGGTTCTCGTGGAACTGCGGCGCGGCAACGACGCGGCGTCGCCAGCCCTCGAGGCCGAGGGTGTTCTTGTCGAGCCCGTCGAGCAGGAGCAGGCCCGACTCGGGCTCGCGGAGACCCGCGAGGAGCGCGCCGAGCGTCGACTTGCCGCCGCCCGAGCTCCCTTCGAGGAGGACCCGATCCCCGGGAAAAAGTTGCAGACTGCATCCCCTAAGCACCGGCTCGCCGCGGTCGCGGTAACGGAAGACCAGCTCGCTCGCTTCGAGGAGGGGAGCGACCGCCGTGGGCCTCTCGCTCACGCCGGCGCCGGCGCCGGCCGCTCCCGACGACGCGGACGATGCAGAAGACCTGAGCAGCGAAGGTCCACGCGGCACCTCCGCGCGAGCTGCGGCATGGAAAATGGGAGCGACGGCCCGCCACGCCAGCGTGGCGCTGGCGATGCTGGCCAGGCCGAGCACGAGCTTCTTCAGCGCGCGGTGCGCCAGGAGTACGCCCCCAATCGCGACGGCGAGCGCGGCGGGCGAGGTCGAGCCCCCGGCGAACGACGGCACGAGACCGAGCAGACCGAGCACGATCCACGCCCGCGGAATGACTGCACCGAGCGTAACGGCATGCGCGTCCATCCGGCGCGCGAGCTCGAGATAGCGATCGAGAGCGGTATCCTCCCCGTCGTGCCAGAGCGTCGGATGCTCCTGAGCCAGGCGCGTGCGGTGCCCGACCATCCGTTCGACGAGATCGTGCGTCATGGCGAGGCGCGAGTCCGTCCACGCCGAACGCCGGCGCAGGTAGAGGCTCGCGACCGCCGCCGCCGCGACCACCGTCGCCAAGAGCAGGCCGAGGTGAAGCACACCGCCTGCGCCAAGGCCGAGGACGATGCTCGCTGCGACGAGCTCGAGGAGCGCCACGAGCCCCGCGAAGCCACCGTTCAGGGCCAGCGACTCGACTGCAGCAGACTCAAAAATACGTCCGAGGAGCTGGCCGGCGCCCTCCTGACGTACGGCGTCGGGCGAGAGCTGGACGGCACCAGCGAGGAGCCGCTGCTTGAGCAGCCCGCCCGCCTCGATGGCCGCGAAGCCCTGCGTCCACGATGCGAGCAAACGAAACGGCACCTGCGAGAGGAGCACGAGCCCCCACGCGAGCAGCCATCCGTGGTCAAGGCGGCCTTCGAGCGCGCCTTTTCCAACGAGCCACCAACCGAAGATCCCAAGTGCATACTGCACGCTATGAGCGAGGGCCAGGAGCGCCAGCCGCGGCACCACCCGCGACCATCGAACGAGCGCCCCCGTAGGAGCGCCCATAGCAGGGCGGAGGATGAACCCGAGCTCGACGCGACGGCCCGCCAGTTTCTCCCGAAGGAGCGCCGCGCGTGCTCGCCCGCGTCGGCGCGGCGCGACCTTCGCCTCGTCGAGGACGCCCTCGACCTCGGGCGCGGCTCGGTTGTCGAGCGCGGCGCAGAGCCGGTCGCGGAGCGAGAGCGCCGCGACGGTATGGACGCGGTGGTCGGGCCCCACCACTACGAGCCGGTGACCGCGCGACCGGAGGAGCGCCACGATGGTCTCGTCGTCGAGGACGATAAGCGCCGGTCCCCCGCTCGAGAGCGCGGCCTCGACCTCGTTGTACGCCGCGCCCACCGGCTCCGCTTCGAGGAAGAGCTGCGCGGCGATCCGCTCGATCCCGCTCGTCGCCGCTGTATCGACGTGCGCCATCGGCAACCTGGCGCAGCGGGACAACGTCGTGATTGCCTCGGCGACACGCGACGTGGGCCAGGCGAACGTGGTGACGGCGAGCTCCCTCACGTGCGGAGCCTCCCGGTCTCGAGGCGGAGCCGCCGCCATGCCCGTGCGGACCAGGCATCGTCGCGGAGCACCTTCTCCTCGGCGAGCATCGCTCCGTAAAGCGAGTCGGGGCGGCTCGCTAAATCGGAAGGAGAACCGTCCTCGACGATGCGCCCGCCTGCCACGACGAGCACGCGATCGAACGAACGCGTCTCCTCGACGTCGTGCGTCACGCACAGCATCGTCGCGTTCTTCCACCACGCGCGCGCGCGGCCGAGGAGCTCGCGTCGGCGCTGGCGGTCCAGCCCGCGAAACGGCTCGTCGAGCAGCACGAGCCGCGCGTCCCTTTTGCCGAGGGCACGACCGAGCCGGACCCGCTGGCCCTCGCCGCCCGACACGAGGGCGCCGCCTTCGCCGAGTGTCGTCTGGAGCCCGTCGGGTAGCGTCTCCAGCAATCGATGCAGATCCGCCGCATGAAGGACGAGGCCAAGGTTCGCCGCTGACGAATCGCTGCGAGGGTCGCGCGCGCCGTAGCGGAGGTTCTCGAGGAGCGAGCGGTTCCAGAGGTGAACGGCGGGATCGACCCACGCTGTTATGGCGCGAATTCGCGCCACGTGCGCCGCATCGAGCGCCACGCCATCGACAGCGACGAGGCCCGAGGAGGGACGATGCCAGCCGAGCAGCACACCAAGGAGGCTGGATTTCCCCGCGCCAGAGGCGCCGACGATCGCAACGTGCTCGCCCGGCGCGACCGCCAGGCTCACGTTCTCGAGGATGGCGTGACCGGCGGCGAGGACGGATGCGCCCTCGACGCGAAGCTCGACACCGCGGCGTTTCAGCTCACGCGGTCGACGTGCCGCGGCGTGCGTCGGTTCGTGCGTTGCGTCGCGTATCGCCGCGAGGGCAGTGTCGTCAGTCGCGTGCTCAGTCGCGTGCTCGGCCGCTTCCTCGATCGCGCCGAGAGGCTCGAGGAGGCGCAGCGTCCGGTTGCGATGCGCGGGGTATTGCCGGAGCGTCGTGGCCACGTCCTGACCGATGAGCGGCAGATTGAGCGCCCAGTAGAGGAGCAGAAGCACTCCGGCCGGCTCGGTGCTGCGACCGAGGTAGCTCATGACGAGCGGCACCGTGATGGCGTACGCCGCCAGCGTCTGCACCGTCTCGGTCGTGACCGTGGCGCGCAGGAGGGCGCGCGATGCTCGCGTCCACTCGACCAGCAGCATCTCGTGCTCGCGTCGAACGGATCGCTCGGCGCCGTGCGTCCGCACCGGCGCGAGGCCGAGCAGCGCATCGAGATAGAAGCGCGCGAGCGCACCGACGTGACTCCGCGCGCGAAGATCGCGCTCCACGAGCACCGGCTGCCCGGCGAGCGGTATCGCAAGGGCGACGAGCGCCGCGGCAAGTGCCCATGGAGCACTGCGCGGATCGATCCAGGCGATCGCGGCCGTGGTCACGACGAGCTCGGCGGTCGCGCGGACCATCTGGAGGCCGAGCTCGGG
>JAYTOQ010000897.1:0-7826 GCA_043747665.1 Polyangiaceae bacterium
TCAATGACCACGGCCTTGTCCGCGCAGAACTTGCAAACGCGCTTCTTGCCACCGCGGCGTCGGCCCGGTGCATCCGCGTTGAGGTCCGGCGTCCTGCCGAAATCCTTGTCGTCATCCATCATCGCCATGATTCAAATCTCCTGAAAAAGCTGGCACCGTGCAGCGGCGGAAACGGCCCCGCGCAGCGGCGGGAACGGCACCGCGCAGCGGCGCGGAACGGGGGTTTGGAGGACGGGCGCTCAGGCCTCGTCTTCCGGCTTGGCCGGGGCAGCGGCCGCGGGGCCCGCCGTGTCGTCGGTCCCGGCGGCGGCCGCGGGAGCGGCTGCAGCGGCGGCGGGCCGCTCGCGATCGCCGCGATGACCACCACCCTCGTCGTCGCCGAAGTCGTCGTCACCACCGTCGCGATGGCCGTGGCGCATGCTGCGCGGCGCATCGGGACCGAGGTCGATGAGACCGAGCTGCTTCTCGCGCGACTCGACCGCGTCGTCCTCGGGCGGAAGCTCCATGCGCTGGAACTTCACTTCCTCGGGATCGATTGTGAGGGCCGCGACGTCGACTTCTTCGTTGGTCTGGATGGTCTGGAACTTGAGGACGGTGTCCTGGAGCTTCAGGTTGCGCTCGAGCTCCTGCACGAGACCGCCGCGTCCGACGTACTTCACGTAGACGTAGACGCCGCGCTTCTGCTTGGCGACCGGGTACGCAAGCTTGCGACGGCCCCAGGCCTCGACCTTGACGAGCTTACCGTTGTCGCGACCGACCACCTCGGCGACGCGCGCCTGGACCTTCTCGGCCGTGTCGGCGTCGACATCGGAGCGGAGCACGTAGATGGTCTCGTACTCCTTGAACTTCAGAATCTGCACTTCGGGCATCAGAGTCTCCTTACGGATCGCCCGGGCTCGCTTGAGAGTGAGACCGGGGAGCCCGTGGGGCATCCCACGAGCAAGGATTTCCGCTGACGATCAGCGGGGCGCGGTTTCTAGCACGCGAGGCGCGGGCTGTGGAGCGTAAAGCCGCGTCTTTTACTTGGCGGGCTTGGCGGGCTTACCAGGAAGGCCGTTCAGGCCGTTCATCGCGGCCTGGGCGCCCTTCGCGACGACAGCTTCAACGGCTGCGCAGGCGCGATCGATGACCTCGGGGAGCTCCACCGCCTCCATCGAGTCGAAGTTCTGGAGCACGTAGTCGGCGACGTCGCCCTTCCATCCCGCGGGAGGCCGGCCGACCCCCACCCGGACGCGCACGAAGTCCGGGGTGCCGAGCCGACCGATGAGGCTCCGCAGGCCGTTGTGGCCGGCATGACCGCCGCCCATCTTGAGACGGACGTCGCGCCACGGGAGATCGAGCTCGTCGTGCACGACGATGATCCCCTCCGGCTCGACCTTGAGGAACGCGGCCGCCGGCTGAACGCAGTCGCCCGACAGGTTCATGAAGGTGCCCGGCTTCAGCAGCGCCACGGCGTACCGCGTGCTGCCGACCGAGATCTCGCCCTTCGTCCAGACGCCGCTGAACTTCTCTTTGAAGTCGGGCATCCCGTGCGTACGCGCAAGATGGTCGACTGCCATGAAGCCGACGTTGTGCCGGTTTCGATCGTACTTCTGGCCAGGATTTCCGAGCCCGACGACGAGATGCAAGTGACGCGCGGTCCCTTCGAGAGAGACGCCGCGTTACTTCTTCTTCTTGTCGTCCTTCTTCGCGTCCTTAGCGTCGGCGGGCTTCGCGCCCGCTGCCGCTGCGCCCGCTGCCGGGGCCTTGCCGCCCGCGGCTGCCGCCGGTGCTGCGCCGGCTGCCGGTGCTGCGCCCGGGAGCGCGGCGGCTGCTGCCGCCTCTTCCTCTGCGCGATCCTTGTCCGGCGCGACGACGGCAACGACCGTCTGCTCGGGCGGGAGGCGGACCTCGACGCCCTCGGAGATTTTCAGCGCCGAGGCGTGGAGGGACTCGTGGATGTCGAGATGGGAGATGTCGACCTGGATGTTCAGCGGGATCTTGTCCGGCATGCAGCGCACGGGGATCGTCCGGTAGACCTGGCGGATGATGCCGCCGTTCGCGAGGCCGATCGGCTTGCCGGTGACGACGAGCGGGATCTCGACGTCGACGAGGCGATCGAGCTTCACTTCGACGAAGTCGACGTGCTCGAGCGTGCGCGCGACGGGGTGCAGCGTGAACGACTTGATCATGACCAGGAGATCCTGGGCGCCGCCGATCTTCATCGAGAGGACCGTGTTCTGGCCGCGCTCGCTCTTGAGGACGGTGATGATGTCCTTCGGCATGACCGCGAGGGGCATCGCCTGCGCCAGGCCCTTGCCGTACGCGACCGCGGGGATCTGGCCGGCGCTACGAAGGCGGCGCGCGGCGCCCTTTCCGCGGGTGGTGCGGGAGGTGGCGACGACGTTGTGCATGGCGGCGGACATGGGAGTAGCTCCTGAGGCTGATCGAGAAATCGAGATCGCGAGGAAAAACCCGCGCGTTGACGAGGGTCAGAACCTGGGGCGCGAGGGTTTAGCAGAGGAGCGCGCGGTCGGGTAGGGCCTTTTGCGTTTCCGTGCCCGGTCAGTCGTCGACGTGCAAGGAGAGGCGACACTAATGCGGCGGTCCCAAGCATAAGGCCACGATGAAGTAGGTCTTGCCGGCCTTGCTTTGAAAATCGACCTCGGGGCCTCGAACGCTCGCGCTCTTGTCGTTGTTGCAGCTGACGCTGGAGCCTGCCGCGCACGTGCTGTCGGAAAGACCTCGACGGCGAGGTCATCCGTGTCGAGCCCGCCGACGACTTTCACCGCCACCTGGTGGTCGGCGGTCGCGGTCCACCAGAACGTTCGATCGGCGCGCTTCTGCGGGTCGCCGGAGGAGAGCGGCGCCTCGTTCGCGGTGCCGCCGCTGGAGCTGCCGTCAGGCGTCCCGGTCGACGACGACGATCCGCCTCCCCGGTGCCAACCGCCGCGGCACCTACGCGAAGAGGGAGCTGACCGAGTCGGAGCTGTGGATGCGCTTGATGGCCTCGCCGAGGAGGCGCGCCATGCTGACCTGCTTGATCTTCGAGCAGGTGCGCGCGGCCGGCGAGAGCGGGATGGTGTCGGAGACCACGACCTCGTCGAGCGGCGACTCCATGATGCGCTGGATGGCGGGACCCGAGAGAACGCCGTGGGTGGCGCAGGCGACCACGCGGGTGGCGCCGTAGTCCATGAGCGCCTTCGCCGCGCCGGTCAGCGTGCCCGCGGTGTCGATCATGTCGTCGACGATGATGCACTGCTTGCCCTTCACGTCGCCGATGAGGTTCATGACCTCCGAGACGTTCGCGCGCTCACGACGCTTGTCGATGATGGCGAGGCTAGAATTCAGGCGCTTCGAGTAGGCGCGCGCGCGCTCCACGCCGCCAGCATCGGGCGATACGACGACCGCGGAGGAGTCGAAATTTTTCTTCAGGTACTCCTCGAGCATGACGGGCATGCCATAGAGGTGATCGAAGGGCAGGTTGAAGAAGCCCTGAATCTGTCCGGCGTGGAGGTCGATCGACACGACGCGATCGACGCCGGCCGACTCGATGAGGTCCGCGACGAGCTTCGACGTGATGGGCGTGCGCGGGGCGACCTTCCGGTCCTGGCGCGCGTAGCCGTAGTACGGGATGACCGCGGTGATGGTGGCGGCGGAGGCACGACGGAGCGTGTCCGAGATGATCAGCAGCTCCATCACGTGATCGTTCACGGGGCTGCACGTCGGCTGGATCACGAAGGCGTCCACGCCGCGGACGTTCTCGTTGATCTCGACGAAGGTCTCACCATCGCTGAAGCGCTGGACCTTGATCTTGCCGAGCGGAGTCTCGAGGTACGCGGCGATGTCGCGCGCGAGCTCGGGGTTGGCGTTGCCGGAAAAGAGGCAGACCTTCTTGAACAAGCGCGCGCCGCCTCTCTCGCTGTGAAGCGACGAGAAAACCGAGGGATCGACTGGCGCGTTTCGTAGTAGTCGGATCGGGCAGTGTCAACGGACGCGGCTCGCCGCGACGCGATCACGCGCTCAAAGCGGCTAAGAAATCTTCCCGAGCGGCGCGAGCGGTGCGATCCGAAGCGCAGATCGTCAGTGGACCAGCGCGCGGCACTCGCCGAGCGGACCGCGCTTTCCTTCTTTGACGCACGAGCTGTAGCAACGACGCGCGTCCGCGTTCTTGCCCTTCTCCTGGTACGCAGCGCCGAGAAGAAGCCACGCTTCGCCGTCGGTCGGGTCGAGAGCAACGGAGCGCTCACCCGCGGCGATGGCGTCGGTGAGCTTGCCGCGCTCGAGCGCGCGCCTGGAGTCGTTCTTCTCCTGGAGCGCGGTCTTGTCGCTGGTCGGGACGCCATCCGCGGCCGGCGGTGCATCCGCAGGTGCGGCGGCAACGGCAGGAGCGGCAGCAGCTGGCTCGACGGCCTTCGCCGGCTCGGCAGCGGCTGGCGCGATTGCGACAGGAACGGCGACGACCGGTGCGCTGACGGGCTCGGCGGTCGCGATGATGGCGACAGAGGCGGCCTTCGACGCCGGTGCTTCGAGGCGGGCGCTCTGGGAGAGCGAGGTCGAGGCGGCGCCGGGTGATCCGGACGGAGGCAACGCGCTACGCGCGACCGCGGCGAGGCACAGGACGGCAGCGCCTCCGACGGCCCACCGGACGTATTTTGCGAACCGTGCACGACGCTGCACGACCTCCGGGAGGCTCTTGAGAACGGCCTTGCTGGCACGCTCGTCCCACTCCTCGGCCTCGTGATCGGTCCGTGCGGCGACGAGCTCGCCTTCCGAGAAGAAGCGGTCGGCGATCGGCTCGACGGACAGATCCCCCATCGGCGGGATGCTCATCTCTTCCGGGGTCGTCAGCGACGTGACGTGCGAGCCCCGCGACTCGGGCTTCACAGCCGTAGCCGCCTGAGCGTTCACAGCTCGCGCGTCGTCTGGCGCGTCGTGGGACGCGTCGTCTCGCGCGTCGTCGAAGTCGTCCGACGGAGTCTCGGCGACAGCGAACGTCAGCGTCTCGACGCGCGCGGTAGGCTCCGGCGCTTCGTCCTTGGTGCCCCCGTCCGGCGGGGTGCCCACCTCGTCGTGCGCAGGCTCGGGCTCGGGGCCGTGCTCCCGGACGAGCTCGAGCTGTGCGACAGGCGCCGGCGCCTCGTAGCGCTCGCAGTCGGATCGCGTTTCACGAACGTCGGCGAGCGTTTCGGGGTGGCGCGACGCTCCGTCGACGTACTCCTCGGCGCGAGGCGCGGCGTGACCGACGACGACCTGCGGACCTGCCGACGACGGCGCCCCGAGCCGCGACTGCGGTCGCTTGCTGGTCGGCGGCAACGAGCCGCGCGTCTTCCTCTGTGAGCGTCCCTTTCTCATGAGCCCTCGTAACGTGCTGGCGTGCTGGCGTGCTGGCGTGAGCGCGTCGCGCGCGCCCGGAACGAAGCAAAAGAGTGCAAGCATCATGCGCGGTGCGTGAATGTTCGCGCGATCCGAGAACCCCCGAACGGGCAGCGGGATCATTGGACGCCTCGAACGGCCGACCGTCAACGTGCGCACGACAGGCCGATCGTATTTTGGTGCTCGTTGCGCCAGGTTGCGCCGCGGACTATGAATCTCCGTCCTACCTGTGAATACACACCCGCGACCTCGACGCTCCCCGCCATCTGCTGCCTCCCCCGGCGCCCCTGTCGTCACTGACTCGCGGATGGCCAAGGTCATGGTGAACCGTCACGGCGTCGAAGCCGTCCGTCGAGGACACCCGTGGATCTTCCGGGCGGCCATGGGTCAGAATTCGTCGCGCCAGGGGGCCGATGCTCGGATCGTCACCATCGTCGCGGAGACGGGTGAAGCGATCGGCTGCGGCGTCTACGACCCCGACTCGCCCATCGCGATTCGCGTCTGGGGGGTCGGTGCCGACACACGCCTCGATGCGTCGGTCTTTTCCGACCGCCTCGGCCGCGCCATCGCGCTTCGCAAGGAGCTCTTCGCCGACGGCAGCACGACCGCGTACCGCCTCCTCAACGGCGAGGGCGACCGCACGCCCGGCTACGTGATCGATCGCTATGGCGACATTGCCGTGCTCCGGATCGACGGCGAAGCCGCCCGTGCCCTCTCGCCGATCCTGCTCGCGGACGTCGAGCGCGTCCTCCGCGACGTGGGCGTCCACACGCTCCTCGAGCGCACGTCGAAGCGGACCTCCGATCGCGACGACCGCACCGAGACCAAGAGCGTCACCGTGCGCTTCGGCACCGAGCCGTCGTCGGTGCGCGTGAGCGAGCACGGCATACCGTTCCTCGTCGACGTGATGCGCGGGCAGAAGACCGGCGCGTTCCTCGATCAGCGCGAGAACCGGCGGCGCGTCGGCGAGCTCGTCTCGCGAAGGCTGCGCGCCGGCCTCGGTGCTCGCGTCCTCAACCTCTTCTCTTATACCGGCGGCTTCTCGCAGCGCGCCGCGCTCGCCGGCGGGCTCGTGACGAGCGTCGACGTCGCAGCAAAGGCGCACGGCACTGCGCAGGAGAGCTTCAAGCTCGCCGGCATCCCCATCGCGCCGCACTCCTTCGTCACCGCCGATGCGTTCGCCTGGCTCGCCGAGCAGAAGAAGAAGGGCCATCGGTGGGACGTCGTGATCAGCGACCCCCCCAGCTTCGCGCCGAGCGAGCGCGCCAAGCCCAACGCCATCAGCGCCTATCGCGCGCTCCATCGCGCATGCGTCGAGGTGCTGGCGCCCGGCGGCACGTTCGTCGCCGCGTCCTGCTCAAGCCACGTGTCGGCCGAGGACTTCCTCACGACGCTCGACGACATCGCGCTCGGCCGCAGCGATCTGCGTCTCCTCGATCTCTACGGACCGCCGCCGGATCACCCGACGCTGCCGAGCTTTCCGGAAGGTCGTTACCTGAAGCTCGCGGTGCTGGCGTAGCGCGCATGCCTGCCGAGCAGTACCTCGTCGACAACCACGCCGGCTGGCGTCTCGCGATGTCGCGCACGAGGCCGACCGGCAAGGCGCCTCACGCTGCGCGACCCGTGCTCATCGTGCCGGGGTACGGGATGAACTCTTACATCTTCGGCTTCCATCCTCGCGGCCCGTCGATGGTGGAGTGCTTCGCGGAGCGCGGCCTCGAGGTCTGGACCGTCGACCTCCGCGGCCAAGGTCGCTCGATCCAGGCGCGCGGCAACAATCGTTACGGCCTCGCCGACCTCGCGATCGAGGATCTCGGCGCCGCCATCGCACACGTGCTCGCGAACACCCAGACCGGCGCGAAGACGCTCGACATCATCGGCTGCAGCCTCGGCACGGCGCTCTCGTTCGCGCACGTCGCCTCGATCCCCGATGCGCCGGTCCACGCCCTCGTCTCGATGGCCGGCCTCGTTACGTGGAAGGGCGCGCATCCGCTCGTGCGCTTCGCGTTCGGCTCCCCTCGCCTCGTCGGCCTGATGCGCCTCCGCAACACGCGTCAGCTGGCGCGCTTCGCCCTGCCCGTCGTCGCGAAGATCGCGCCGTCGCTCCTGTCGGTCTACCTGAATCACCAGTCGACCGATCTCACCCAGACCTCGAAGCTGGTGCAGACGGTCGAGGATCCCCACCCGGTGATCAATCGCGAGATCGCGCAGTGGATCAAGCGCGGCGACCTCGTCATCCGCGGCGTGAACGTGTCGGAGAAGCTGCCGGAGCTGAAGCATCCGTTTTTCTGCGTCGTCGCCAACGACGACGGCATCGTTCTACCGGTCACGTCACGTCACACCTACGACGTCATCGGCTCGGAGACGAAGCGACTGCTGCTGGTCGGCGATCCCGACCAGCCGATCGCGCACGCCGATCTCTTTTTGTGCAACGGCGCGCAGGAGCGCATCTTCGCGCCCGTCGCCGACTT
>JAYTOQ010000898.1:0-16090 GCA_043747665.1 Polyangiaceae bacterium
AGCGCCGCCGAACCGCCGCCGGAGCCGGCGATCTCCGTGAAGCTCGACATCGTTCCTTCGATGACAGCCTTGCCGTTCGCGGCGACCTTCGCCGCGCGATCGCCCATGCCGATGGCGACCTTGAGGACGAGCGGGAGGTTCTTCTCGAGCGTCGCCTTGAGGTTCTCGAACGCCTTCACGTCGGCCGCGCCGCTGGCGGTGATGCCGACCTGTGCGGGCGTGCACTCTGCCTTGGCAGAAACGCTCGCATCGCAGTGAGCCTTGCAATCGGCGCTCATTTTCGGCGGCGTGATCTCACCGTTGCACTTCGGCTCTTTGAACTCGGCGCTGCACTTGCCGCTGCAGGTGCCTTCGCACTTGGCCGAGGCCTTGAGCTTGCACTCGCCTCCGCACTTGCCCGAGCAGGAGCCCTGGACCTTGCCGCCTTCGCACTTGCCTTCGCAGCTGCCGGCGCAGGCGACGCCTTTCGAATCCTTGCCGTCGCACTTGCCGTTGCACTTGCCCGAGCAGGTGCCCTTGATCTCGGCGTCGCACGTGCCGCTGCAGGTGCCGTCGCACTTCGCGCCAGCCTGGACGTCGCACGAGCCTTCGCAGTTCGCTTCGCACTTGCCGGAGAGCTTGCCGGGCTCGCACTCGACCTTGGCCTTGCCACCGGAGATCGACGCGTCGCACTTGCCGGCGCAGTCGGCGTACACGTTCATGTCTGCATGGCAGTGCGGCGGCTTCACGACGAGCGCGATCTTCGCGCCCGCGCCGAGCTTGGCCTTCGCATCGGCGATGCCCTTGATGGCGGCGTCGCACGCGCTCTTGCCGTCCTTGAAGTCGCTGCCGGCGCCGAGGTCCTTCGCGATGCCGCCGCAGCCTGCCTTCAGGTCCGCGTCGATCTGATCGGCGAAGCCCTTGAGCTCCACGGCCGCCGCGGTCGAGGCCTTGAGCTTCGCGCCCGCCGCCGCGCTGATCTTGAAGTCGCTCGCAAAGTCGGCCTTCAGGATGGCTTCGGGGTTCGACAGGTCCGGGCACTTGCCGACTCCGGGGACTCCGGGGACTCCGGGGAGGCCGCCGGGCATTGCACCACATCCGCCCGCCAGCACGGGCACGAGGACACCGAACGCAATGGCCGCACCGAGTACGCTGTTTCGACGATTCATCGTAAATCCTCCGCCTATCAGGCACGGCCGGCATAACACGGGTCGCGGCGCGCGTGGTATGGGATTGCCACTGTGCGCGTTGTCGTCTGCGGGTCCGCAAGCATCGACTATGACTCGACCGCTGCCGCCGGCGGCGGCGGGGCCGTAGCGGGCGCCGGTAACGTCCGGAGCGTGGTCCGCGCGCTCGAACGGGCGACAATCGAGGCCGGAGGCGGCTTCGAGGTGGTGGTGAGCGCCGACCCCGCGGAGGTGGCGAGGGCCGATTACGTGGTGGTCCCCGGCCAGGGCGCCTTCGGCCCGTTCGCGCGCGGCATCGAAGGAGGCCTCGGCGACGCGCTCCGCCAGCACATCGCGAAGGAGCGGCCGTACCTCGGCATCTGCCTCGGTCTTCAGGTCCTCTTCGAGTCGAGCGAAGAGGCGCCCGGAGCGGCGGGCCTCCGCATCCTGCGCGGGCACGTGAGGCGGCTCGCTCCCGGCATCGATCCCGCCACGTCACGGACATACGCATTGCCGCACATCGGCTGGAACTCGGTCGCCGCGACGCCGGGCGGGGCCGAGCCCTTCTTCTACTTCGCGCACACGTTCGCGGCCGAGCCGGCGGAAGCATCGCTGGTGTCCGGCACCACCGAATACGGCACGTCGCGGTTCGCGAGCGCCATCCGGCACGGGTCGATCACCGGCGTGCAGTTCCATCCCGAGAAGAGCCAGCGCGAAGGCCTCGCGCTCCTCGCCGCGTTCTTCCGGGAGGAGCGTCGACCCTGATGCGCGTCCTTCCGGCCATCGATCTCCTCGGCGGAAAAGCGGTGCGCCTCCACCAGGGCCGCTACGAGGAGGCCACCGTCTACGACGACGATCCCGTGGGTGTCGCGAGGCGCTTCCGGGCCGTGGTCGATGCCATGCACGTCGTCGATCTCGAGGGCGCGAAGGCCGGCTCACCGGTTCAGCGCGAGCACGTGCGCGCCATCATCGAGGCATTCGCGAGCGACGGCATCGGGGTGGTGCAGGTGGGCGGCGGCGTTCGCTCGCGTGAGGCGCTCGTTGCTTACCTCGCGCTCGGCGCCCAGCGCGTGGTGCTCGGCACGGCGGCCGTGAAGGATCCCGAGCTCGTGCGCGAGCTCGCGCGCGCTCATCCCGGCGTGGTGGTCCTCGCCGTCGATGCGAAGAACGGCTTCGTCGCGACCGACGGGTGGACCGAGGTGTCGAAGCTCACCGCGACGGATCTCGTGCTCGCGCTCGCCGATGTCCCGATCGGCGCCGTCCTCTACACGGACGTCGCGCGCGACGGCACCGGGAGCGGGCCCAACGTCGAGGCGACGCGCGCGCTCGCCGCCGTCTCCCCTTTCCCGGTCATCGCATCGGGCGGCGTCGGCTCGCTGGAGCACCTGCGTGCCCTCGCCGCGATCCCCAATGTCGAGAGCGCGGTCGTCGGACGCGCGCTCTACGACGGCACGTTCACGCTCGAGGATGCGGTCGTGGCAGCGCGCGGCTAGGCCGAACCGCGTGGATCACTTCGGCGGAGCGAGGAGCGCCGACATGCGATCCGCGACGATCACCGACTCGTTCGCGGTCCGCTGCATGACCGCGACCTCGCGCGCGAGGTAGCCGAAGGCATGGAGGTTGGTGACGCTCGTGCGGCGATCGACGCGCGCGAGGCTCCGCGAATGCGTGAAGGCCTTTGCCGTCGAGAGCGCGTACACGTCCTCGCCCACGCGCCGTGCGCCCTCCGCGAGGTGGCACGTGACGCAGTCGGTGGTCTGGACATCGTGGCGGGTCGGGTCCTGCACGCGGAGCGCGGCGTCCAACGCGCTCTGGAGCGACGCCGCTTCGGCGCCCGCGGGCAGCGGCCGACCGGGGCTGAGGAGCGTCGCGATCGAGTCGGCACCCGTGCTCGACGTGCCGTCGGCGAACGAGCTGGCGAACGTTCCGACGGCGCTCGAGCCGCCGATGGTCTGCGTCGTCGAGTCCGTGAGCGGGATCGTCGTCGCCGTCAGCACGGCGGCCGCGCCATTGACCGCAGCGCGATCGAAGACCCCGAACGTCCAGGTGTGGCCCTCGCTGTTCTCGTGATCGAAGAACGTCACGCGACCGATGCGCTCCTCGCCGACGTGCTCGAGGATGATGTCGCGGAGGCCCTGCGCGAACCGGCCGCCGAGCCCCTGGGCGACGAGGATGGGATGCGGCCCGAGCTCCTGCGTTGCGGCGTCGCCGCTCGCCTTCTTCAACGTCAGGATCTGCTGGAGTTCTCGTAGAGCGCCTGGAACACGAGCCGGACCTCGGAACGGCACGTGCCGGGCGCGGCGGCCGAGCCGCGCGCCGAGCACGGGTCGAGACGGATCGAGACGAGGCCGAGCGCGTCGTAGTCGCCGGTCGCGGCGGACTCTTTGTCGAGAGACTGTCCGTCGAGGACCGTCGCGAGCGACGACCTTGAGAGGACCGCCCCATACGCACCGAAAGCAGCGGGCCGCACGAAGTCTCGCGGCTCGGCGCCGGCGGGCAGCGGGTAGAGGATCGAGACGTCGGTCGTCGCCACCTTGCCCGTGTAGGGACCGACGGGCAGAGGCGCCTTCGCCGGCTTCGCGCCGGGGTCGCTGGACGCCCCCGGCGCCGAGCTCTGCGCCCCGTCCCCCAGGGCTCGAGCGCGAGGGATCCCCATGAGAGGACGTGGCAACGCCGCCGCACGCGCCCAAGGCGATCGCGATGACGAGGCTGGAAAATAGGGCTGCGGTCGACGTGAAGCGAATGGTCATGGCCTGCTCTTGGAGCCAGGCGCGCGAATCCGTCGAAAAAAAGAACGCCGTCTACAGGCCGACGGGGTGCCAGATGGTCTTCGTCTCCAGGAAGCGCTCGATCCAGCCGAGGCCTTGCGCCTTGCGCTCGTCGGTCCAGGCCTCGGGGTCCATCGGGACGTGGGTCTTCACGCGCTTCACGTTGTCGGCGCCCTCGCTCTCCACGGTCTTGCGGAGATCGGCGTCGACGATCCACGCGTCGATGCCGATGATCTCGCGGTGCTTGGCGAGGTGCGCCGAGAGCTCCTTCGCGTACCCGGTGAGGATGTTGATGACGCCGCCGGGCATGTCGCTGGTCGCGATGCATTCGCTCCACACGATGGCGGTCCGCGGATCCTTCTCGCTCGCGAGGGCGACGCACGTGTTGCCGCCGGTGATGACCGGCAGGATGGTGGACACGAGGCCGAGCAGCGCCGGGCGATCCGGCGCGACGACGCCGATGGTGCCCATCGGCTCGGGCACACTGAAGTTGAAGTGCGGCCCCGCCACTGGGTTCGACGACGCGAGGAGCGCGAAGAACTTGTCGGCGAAGCCGGCATAGAAGACGACGCGATCGATCGAGACGTCGACCTCGGCGGCCGCCGCGGCCTCGCTCTGGCCGCCGCGGACGAGCGACTGCGTGAGCTCCGGACGGCGCGACTCCATCACCTCGGCGAGGCGATAGAGGATCTGCCCGCGGTTGTACGCGGTGCGCTTCTCCCATCCCGCCCAGGCGTTCTTCGCGACGAGCACCGCGTCGCGGACGTCCTTACGCGATCCGCGCGGCACGTTGACGGTCTCGGGGTCGGCTTCGGCCTCGGAGCTCTCGGGTGCATTCTGCACCTGAAAATAGCGTCCCGACTCGGAGCGCACGAACGCGCCGCCGACGAACATCTTGTAGGCCTTGTTGACCCGGACGCGCGTCGCCACCTTGGCGCCGTCGTAGGGCTTCATGATCGGCGCTTCTCCGCGCAGCCGCGCTCCGCCTGTCGCGTCTTCTGCGGCGCGGTCGGCGGTGGCGGTCTCGTTGCCGCGGCTCTTCTTCGGTGTCGTTTCCATCACTCCACCTCGACGTAAGCAGAGAGACCCTGGCGACCGCCTTCGCGACCGAAGCCGCTCTCCTTGTAACCGCCGAACGGCGAGGTGGGGTCGAACTTGTTGAACGTGTTGCCCCAGATGACGCCGGCCTTCAGCTTGGTCGCCATGTAGAAGATCTTCGCGCCCTTGTCGGTCCAGATGCCGGCGCTGAGGCCGTACATCGTGTTGTTCGCCTTCTCCACTGCCTCGTCCGGCGTGCGGAACGTCATGATGGTGAGGACCGGTCCGAAGATCTCTTCGCGTGCGACGCGGCTCGACATGCTCGCGCCGGTGAAGAACGTGGGCGCGAACCAGAAGCCCTTCTCGGGGAGCTGGCACGGCGCGCTGTAGCGCTCGCAACCCTCTTCCTCGCCGGCGGCGACCAGCTCCTGGATCCGCGCGAGCTGCGCCTTCGAGTTGATGGCGCCGACGTCGGTGTTCTTGTCGAGGGGATCGCCGAGGCGCAGCGTCGCCATGCGATCGCGGAGCTTCTTCACGATGGTGTCGTGCACGCTCTCCTCGACGAGAAGGCGCGAGCCAGCGCAGCACACGTGGCCCTGGTTGAAGTAGATGCCGTTGACGATGCCGTCGACCGCCTGATCGATAGGCGCATCAGCGAAGACGATGTTGGCCGCCTTACCGCCGAGCTCCAGCGTGAGGCGCTTGGTGGTCCCGGCGATGGCGCGCTGGATCTTCTTGCCAACCGCGGTGGAGCCGGTGAATGCGACCTTGTCGACGTCGGGATGGTTGACGAGCGCGAAGCCCGTCTCACCGGCGCCGGTGACGATGTTGACGACGCCAGGCGGGAGCTCCGCCTCCTCGATGATCTTCGCGAGGAGCAGCGCGGTCAGCGGCGTGGTCTCCGCGGGCTTCAGGACTACGGTGTTGCCGCAAGCGAGCGCGGGAGCGAGCTTCCACGCGGCCATGAGCAGCGGGAAGTTCCACGGGATGATCTGACCCGCGACGCCGAGTGGCCGATACCGACGACCCTGGAAGGCGTAGTCGAGCTTGTCAGCCCAGCCCGCATGGTAGAAGAAGTGCGCTGCGGCCAGCGGGACGTCGACGTCGCGCGACTCCTTGATCGGCTTGCCGCCGTCCATCGACTCGACGATGGCGAGCTCGCGCGCCTTCTCCTGGATCGCGCGGGCGATGCGAAAGATGTACTTTGCACGGTCTGCGCCGCGCATCTTCGACCAGTACTTGTCGTAAGCCTCGCGAGCCGCTCGGACGGCGTCGTCGACGTCCTGCGCGTTGGCCTCGGCGACCTCGGAGAGCACCTGCTCGGTGCTCGGGCTGATGGTCTGGAAGAAGCGCCCGCTGCGCGGCGTGACCCAGCGGCCGCCGATGAACAGCCCGTATTTCGGGTCGATCCGTACGTGGTCGCTCGCCTCGGGCGCGGGCGCGTAGTCCCACGCGGACCCAAACTCGAGGGCCGCGCTCTTGCGGACGTCGGCGGCGTGCGACGAGAGGCCGGTGCTATCACTTTTCGTGATGGTCATTGCTGATCAGTCCTTGGAGAAGTCGTCGGCTGCCTGGTAGTTGCCCGTGCGCTCCTTCTCGAGCTGCATCAGGACGTCGTTGAGGAGCGCAGACGCTCCGAAGCGGAAGAGGTCGGGCGTCAGCCACGCATCGCCGAGCGTCTCCTTGACGATGACGAGGTACTGCAGCGCCTGCTTCGACGTGCGCACGCCGCCCGCAGGCTTCATGCCGATGCGACGCCCGGTGGCGTAGTAGTGATCGCGGATCACCTCGAGCATCAGCAGCGTGACCGGCGGTGTGGCGGCGGGTTGGATCTTGCCCGTGGAGGTCTTGATGAAGTCGGCGCCGGCGGCGATGGCGAGCTCGCTTGCCATGCGGACGGTGTCGTACGAGCCGAGCTCGCCGGTCTCGAGGATCACCTTGAGATGCGCGGCGCCGCACGCCTCCTTGGTGGCGGCGATCTCGTCGTAGACCTTCGCGTAGTCGCCGACCAGCATCGCGCCGCGATCGATCACCATGTCGATCTCGTCGGCGCCGAAGTCGACCGCGCGACGCGTGTCGTCGAGCTTGATGTCGAGCGGCGACTGGCCGCTCGGGAACGCGGTGGCGACGCTCGCCACCTTCACGGTCGAGCCCGCGAGTGCCGCCTTCGCGGTCTGCACGTGATTCGGATAGACGCAGATGGCGCCGCACGGACCGACCGAGGGATCGCCCGGCAGCGGAGCGAGCGCCTTCTGACAGAGCTGGCGGACCTTACCGGCGGTGTCCTTACCCTCGAGCGTCGTGAGGTCCATCATCGAGACCGCGAGCTTGAGACCCGCGACCTTGGTGGCCTTCTTTATCGATCGCTTGCCGAGCGAGCTCGCGCGCTCCTCGAGAGCGACGGCGTCGACGGCGGGCGGCGCAAAGAGCGCATACATCGAGCCGCCGGAGCCGCGCTGGTTCTGGCCCGCCTTGAAGAGGGCGGACCGCGGGTCGTGATCGCGGGCGCCAGAATGGCCGGAGGAGCTGCCGTTGCCGTTGCCGTTCTCGTGAGTGCTCACGCGCGCAAGGCTATCACGGGGTGCGGCGATACCGCATACGCGCGCTACGGCTGCGCGGTCACTTCCACTTGATGCTGCAGCCGAACGCGGTCGTCTCGAGGGCCGGGGGATCCTTGCCTTCGAGGAGCGCGTCGAGCGCGTTCTTCAGGTCGTGTGACGTGACGCGCACGGGGTCGCGATGGTTGTCGTCGATGCGCCCGTGATAGCGGAGCTTGCGATCGGCATCGAAGACGTAGGCCTCGGGCGTGAAGCGCGCGCCGAGCGTGCGAACGAGGGCTTGGGAGTCGTCGCGGACGTAGGGGAACGGGAAGCCGCGCTCGCGGGCGCGGGCCTTCATCGGCTGGAGGCCGTCGTCGGGGTAGCGCGTCGCGTCGTTGGCGTTGACGGCCATGAAGTCGACGCCGCGCGCGCCGTACTCGTTCGCGAGCGCGACCATGCGTGGCTCGTAGGCGATGACGTACGGGCAGTGGTTGCACGACACGAGGAGGACGAAGAGCTTGCCCTTCACGTCCGCGAGAGAGTGGTTCTTGTCGTCGGTCCCCGGCAGGTCGAAGGGCGGGCAAGGGGCGAGCAGCTCGAGGGCCATGTGCTTCAGGACGCTAGTGCGCAGTCGCCGCGGCATCAACCGCGGTGCGCGCATTGCGCCGATCACTTCCCCTTGCGCAGGCGCTCCGCCGCGATGAACTCGCGCGACGCAAAGAGCGCGCAATCGCAGTAGCCCTGCCGCGCGATGTCCTCGTGATGAGGCGTGCACGGGCAGACCATGGCGGACCCCTTGGCCTTGGAGTCCTCGACATCAGCGCAGGGGCAGTACATCCGCCCGTGCACGACGAGATTCTCCGCCAACCCCTCGACCACGTTCTCGACGACGCTCTCGACGGGATAGAACCCGTACTTCCCCTTCGCCGTATACGTCGCGACAAACTTCCGAACCCTGGCGAGCGCAGCGGCCTTCGGATCGGGAGAAGGCGCCTCGTCGCTCACCCCAAGAGCGTGCCACAAACGGAAACACCCCGCGATCCGCCGTTAGGCCGATGCGGGGGACATCCCTCGTCCGCAAGCGCAATCTCGGAAGCGCGAGGGGCGTCAGCCGCCCTCGCGAGCACCATCTCGGGAGCGCGAGGGGCGGTAGCCCCTCGCCCCTGAGAAAGGAAGTAATCGCGCTCCGCGCGATTACGGCTTCGGCGGAGCCGCGTCCAGCTTCGCCCTCTTCCGGCGACGGCGAGCAGCTTCCGCCTGCTTCTTGCGGCGCTTCACGCTCGGCTTCATGTAGTGGCGGCGCATCTTGAGCTCACGAAGCACGCCTTCGGAGGCAAGCTTGCGCTTGAGCATCTTGATGGCGCGCTCGATCCCGCGGTCGCTGACGACCACTTCGAGCGGCTTACACTGTACGGCTTCACTCGGCATCTAACGTCGCTCCGCGATTGCTGGCTGTCCCGAAACCCGCGATCCACGAGAGATCGCGAAAGGGATGGCGTTGTTACCACGCCAAATTCGGCATCGCTAGCGGATTCTAGCGGGTAGTCTGCCCGTTACGTCCCGATGCTCAAGCCTGGAGACCTCGTCGGACCCTACGAGATCCGCGGCTTTTTGGGCCAGGGCGGCATGGGACAGGTCTACCGCGCCTTTGATCCGCGCCTGGAGCGCACCGTCGCGCTGAAGGTCATCGTCGTCCCCGAACGCGACTCGAACGACTCCGAGCGCCTCGTCGGCGAGTTCTCGGCCCGCCTCCTTCGCGAGGCCCGGGCGGTCGCCTCCCTCAGTCATCCCAACGTCGTCGGCATCTACGACGTTGGCGAGTCCGCCGGTCGCCTCTACCTGGCGATGGAATACGTCGTCGGCTCGACGCTCCGCACGCTCGCCACCGGCCCCGAGGTCGCGGTCGCCCGGAAGCTGCGCTGGCTGGTCGACGTCGCGCGTGCCCTCGAGGTCGCCCACCGCGCCGGTCTCGTGCACCGTGACGTGAAGCCCGAGAACGTCATGATCCGTGAGGACGGCGTCGTGAAGGTCCTCGACTTCGGGATCGCCCGCCGCACGATGGCCGGCACCCAGGACCAGCAGAAGCTCGACACGGTGACCGGCAGCGGCTCCATCGCGGGCACGCCGGTCTACATGGCTCCAGAGCAGATCAAGGGACGCGACGTCGACGCGCGCTGCGATCAGTTCACGTGGGGCGTCATGGCCTACGAGCTCCTCGCCGGAGAGCGGCCGTGGTCGGACAACGGCGACATGCTGCAGCTCGTCGCGAGGGTGCTCACCGATCCCCCTCCCCCGCTGCACGATCGCGTGAAGGACATCCCGGCGGTCGTCGAGCAGACCATCACGAGGACGCTCGCCAAGGAGCCGGACGCGCGCTTCGCATCGATGGCCGACGTCGCCGACGCCATCGAGCCGTTCGCCATGCAGACCACCGGCGGCGATCGCGTCCGGATCACGCCGCGCGTCTCCGACGCTGATCATCCGAGCGCCTTCGCGGCGACGACCCGGGTCCCGACGAGCGTCTCGGTGCCGCCGGCCGCCGAATCCGCGCCGCCTGCGGAGCGCGCTACCGAGCGCACGCCAGCGAGCGAGAGCCCACGAGAGCGCGTGCGACGCAAGCTCACGCAGCTCGCGCTTCCGCTCGCGCTGCTCGGGGGGCTAGCGGCGGTGGTGATGCTCGTCCGGAAGACCGGCTCCGTCACGGTCGGCGCCGATGCCGCGCGCCCGCTCTCGAGCGTGCCCGAGGCGGAGGCGGCATACAACGAGGCGATGCAGCTCTGGCACGACGGCGCCACGGGCAAGGCGCGCAACACGCTGCGCCGCGCGGTCGACCTCGACCCGATGTTCGCGGCCGCGCATCTCCAGCTCGCCATCCAGACCGTGCAGGACGATCCCGCCGGCGCGCAGGCGTCGTTCCAGAATGCGTTCGAGCATCGGCACATGCTCGTCGAGCGAGACGCCGCGCTGCTCGAAGCATGCGAGCCGTACGTGCGACCGCGTCCCGATCTCGACGAGTGGGAGACGCGCCTCACCGGCGCCGTGTTCCAGTTCCCGCGCGACGCGGAGCTGCAGTTCTTCCTCGGCCGAGCGCGGGAGAAGCAAGGCGCCGACGAAGCCGCGAAGGCGGCATACGAGGCAGCGGTGCGGCTCGACCCGGGGTTCGTGCCGGCGCTCGCCGCGCTCGCGAACGCGGAGCGCAACCTCGGTCACGTGCAGGACTCACTCGGCGTGACGGAGCGCTGCCTCAAGCGATCGCCCGTGGCGTCGACGTGCCTCGAGACGCGCTATCGCCTCCTCAGCGATCTCGGCGAGTGTCATGGCGCGCGTGAGGCGGCCGCGCAGTGGCGCACGCTCGAGCCCACATCGACGACAGCGTTCACCGCCTTCGCGCGCGCGCTCTATGCCGACGGCGCGCCCCGCCCGAGCGTCGAGGAGGCGCTATCGCGCGCATGGGCGCTCTATCCGCCGGACAAGCGCGCGTCGAGCGAGCGCTGGGATCGCATGTACCTCGCGATCGTCGACGGCGACCTCCCGCGCGCCGATCAGCTCGCGAAGGAGTTCGACGCAAACCTCCCCGCGAATTCCGATCAGTTCGATCACGCCATGCCGGCGCGCGTGCGCATCAACGTGCTCTATGAGGCCGAGGACATCGCCGGCGCCGCAAAGGTCGCGCACAGCTTCCTCGATCTGATGGACGCTTGGCCCGCCTACCCGTTCGCGCAGGACGCGAGCATCGCCTTCTACGAGCCGCTCTACCGCAGCGGCGAGATCAAGAAGGCGGAGCTCGATCGCCAGCGCGAGAAGTGGGTAGAGCACGAGAAGCAGCGGCTCGCCGGCGGCGATCGCAGCACGCGCGCGGCGTGGGGCATGTGGGCGGTCTGGGGCGGCTTCGCCGAGACCAAAGAGGAGGCGCTCGAGGCGATCGGGCGAATGCCGCAGATGCCGCTACCGGTCGGATCACGACGCGCGGTGAACCTCGACTTCGCGGTGGGCAAGGTCTACGCGCTCGTCGGTCGGCCGAACGAGGCGCTGCCGTCGCTCGTGCGCGTCACGTCGACGTGCTCGTCACTCGAGGACGCGATGCTGGTGTCCCGCGCGCGCTATTACCTCGGCATGGCGCACGAGGCCAACGGCGAGAAGGCCGAGGCGCGGGCCGCCTACGAGCGCGTCGTGGCAGCGTGGCCGAAGGGCACCAGGTCGCGCACCGTCCGCTGGGCAGAGCAGCGACTCGCCGCGCTCAAGTAGCGAGCACGAGCCAGAGCGATCAGCGCTTCTTGTTCTTGCGGCCGACCGGGCGACCACGGCGCTTGGGCGCTGCGCCGCCGCCACTGCCGGCGAAGTACGTCGTGGCGCGCTTCTGACCGGTCTTGGTCACGCGACCCGACGAGAGCGCCTCGGCGAGCGGACGCGGGAGCTCCTTCGCCTCGACATTGAGCGCCGAGCGGATCTGCTCCGAGCGGAGGCCGCCCGCGCTCTTCGCGAGGATGTCGACGATCGACTCGACCATCGCCGTGATGTCGTTCTGCGTGCGACGACCGAGCCGTCCGCCACGACCACGACCGCCTGCCGCACCGCGGCGCGCCGGTGCTGCCGTGCTCGAGCTCTCGCTGCTCTCGGCGCGCGGGCGACCCGGGCCGCGACGTGCTGCGGGGGCGCCACGGCCGGCGACGTCGGCGAGCTCGTCGATCGATGCACTGCGGAGCGCGTCGAGGACACTCGAGGCGAACTGCGACGCCAGGCTTTCGATGGTGTTGCGGAGATTGCTCATGAGGGAAGCCAATACGGCACTTCGGATTGAGCTGGCAATCAAATTCCAAATCAAGGAATGGGCGATATGGCCTCGATCGCCGGCGGAGGTGGCCATCGCGCCGCGAAGCGGTACGCTTGACTTGGTGGAGGCAACGGGTGCGTAAATTCCTTTTTGTTCTGGGGTTCACCGGCGTCGCGGCGGTGGTCATGGCGGGCGCGGCGTGCAGCAACAGTTCCCCGAATGACGGGCGGATCGACCTTCCGAAGCGCCCTGAAGACGCGATGGTCGACTCTGCGGTCACGCCGGATCCGATGGACTCGGCAGTGTCGTGCAAGAACCTCGCGTTGAAGGTCGGGGAGCCTGCAGCGTGCGATCAGTGCGCCAAGGACAAATGTTGCGCAGAGGTGATGGCGTGCAACAACAGCGCCGACTGCAAGGCATTGCAAGAGTGCATTGCACCGTGTGCGCAGGACGACCTCTTTTGCATTCTGACGTGCCAGGAGGCGCACTCGAACGGCGCCAGCAAGCTGCAGGACGTCGGCTCCTGCGCGCAGAGCAGCTGCAAGAACGAGTGTCCGTCGATGCAGTCGGACGCGGATATCTTCGCCGACGGCGGCCTGAATCCTGATTGACCCTGACGTGCAGCGCTCGCGTTTTCAGTACCGAAGGAGGGACTCGAACCCTCACGTACTTTCGTACGGCGGATTTTGAATCCGCTGCGTCTACCGTTCCGCCACTTCGGCGAGCGCGTTTTAGTTAGCAGAATCGCCGGCGGCCCACACGCTCCATTCGCCTCGATTCGTCGTATGCTTCCGGCATCATGATGCTCGGTCGTAGGCGCGTGCTCGCAGGGCTCTCGTTGTTTGGTGTCGCGGGGGTCGCGCCCACCGCTCTGCTCGCCTCCGGCTGCAAGGACAAGGGCAAGGTCAGCGCCGAAGAAGCGCGCGCCAACGTCAAGATGCTCGTCGAGCTCGCCGAGAAGGACGTCGCCGAGATCGATCGCGGTCTGCCAGAAGGCGGAAAGCGGATCGCCGCTCACCTCGCGAAGGAGACCGATCCCAAGCAGCTCGATGCGAAGCTGAACGCACCGCAGGTCCGCACCGCTCTCCTCAAGGTGCGCCAGCAGGTCCCCGACCTCGGCGTCGCGAAGTCGACCTTTTTCGCGTTCACCGACGACCAGGGAATCGCCGTTCGCAACGATCTCGAGCAGGACACGATGGCCGGCAAGGATCTCGTCGGTGCATATCCCGACTTGAAGAAGGCGCTCGCCGGCGAGCCCTACGTCACGACGCAAGGACAGTTCCCCGGCGTGCCCAATCCGCAAGGTCCTGATCGGGAATGGGTGGCCGGCGTCCCGGTGAAGCGCGACGACGGCTCGCTCATCGGTCTCCTCGTCACGGGCTGGACCTATCGACGCTTCGCGTACCACCTCCAGGAGGCGCTCAAGCGTGATCTCCAGGATCGCTTGATGCGCGAGAACGACAAGGGCAAGCTGCCCGTTCTCTACGTGATGCTGTTCGACAAGGACGGCGTCTACGGCGCGCGCGGCACGCCGCCTCCCGACGAGAAGGCGCTCGCCGAGATCGGCTTGACCGCCAGGACCGCGAGCGGCCCGGACGCCGCGCCGATCATGATCGCCGATCGGCCGTTCGGCTATGGAGCCGCACGCGTCCCGAAGCTCGGCCCCGACGTCGGGATCGTCGTGCTGCGCAGCGAGATCTAGGGCTTGGGCTCGGGCTCGTCGTCGTCGGGCGCGTCGTCGTCGGGCGCGTCGTCGTCGGCGACGTTGGTCGCGACGACGGTCAGCGGCACGGGCCTCGCGCTCCGGTCCATCGAGCCGGCGCGGCCGAGCCGATGCAGCGCAGCGATGCCGACCACCCAGCCAGCGAGCACGACCGCACCGCCGAACGGCACGGACGGCACGGGATCCCCCGCGCGAGCCGGCGTCCGGTCGAGGGAGCCGGCAATGCCGAGGCCGACGGTGATGCCGACCGCAGCGAGGATCATGGGCAGCTTGGCGCGCTCGAACGGCTGTGGGTCGGGTGTGGTGGCGCGCTTCACGCTCTGGTCACTCGCGCTCACGCCCTCGGTTTAGCACACGCGTGATAGAAGTTCAGGATGCCGCGCTTCGCTGCGCTCGACCTGGGCTCCAACGCCTTGCGTCTTCGCATCGTCGAAGCGCATGCGCCGGCGCCTGGTCGGGAGCAGCTCGAGCTTCTCCCCGAGGCGTCGACGTCGTTCCGCGAGGTCACAAGCGTCCGCGCGCCTGTGCGGCTCGGCAGCGAAGTCTTCGTGACCGGACGTCTCGCCTCCGCGTCGATCGGTCAGGCGTGCAGCGCGCTCCGCGATTTCCGTCAGGCAATGGATGCCGCGAAGGTCGACGTCTACCGCGCCGTCGCCACCAGCGCAGTGCGCGAAGCCTCGAACGGAGCAACGCTCGTCGAGCGCGCGCGCCGCGAGGCGGGCATCGAGCTCGAGGTTATCGAGGGTGTCGAGGAGGCGCGCCTCATCCAGCTCGCCGTCGTGCGGCGGCTCGCCCTCTCCGATCGGCGCGCGCTGCTCGTCGACGTGGGCGGCGGCTCGACCGAGCTCACCTACCTCGATCGCGGCCGTAATGCGTTTGCGATGTCGCTTCCCGTCGGCACCGTGCGCCTCCTCGAGACGTACCTGCGCGGCGCGAAGACCGTGGACCGAACGCGGCAGCGGCTCCTTTTCGAAGGCGTCGATCGCGCCCTCGCCGAGGCCGTCCCGCAGCTCCGCAAGGTGCCGTTCGAGCTGGTCGTGGGCACCGGAGGAAGCGTGGACACGCTCTCCGAGCTCTGTCCCATGAAGGACGGACACGCCGGCTACCCTCGCGCGGTCGACATGGGCGCCGCGCGCTCGCTGCTGGGCAAGCTCTTCGGCATGACCGTCGAGCAGCGGCGCGACGGCTACGGCCTGCGGCCCGATCGCGCAGACACCATCGTCACCGCGGCGTCGATCTTCGTGCGGGTCGCCGAGATGTTCAAGGCGACGGCCATCGTCGCGCCCGGCGTGGGCCTCAAGGAAGGCATCCTCGAGGAGCTCGTCGACAAGTACTTCGATCGCTGGGTAAGGAATCCGAGACCCGCACTGTCGTCGATGCCTGCGTCCGCCTCGGTCGCCGCTACGACTTCGACCAGGCGCACGGCGAGCTCGTGTCGTCGTTTGCGACGTCGCTCTTCGACGACATGGCGCAGGTGCATCGCCTAGGCGATCGCGAGCGCTTGCTACTTCGCGCCGCCGCCGTCCTCCACGACATCGGCGACTATGTTCGCTACGACGGCCACCACAAGCACAGCTTCTACCTGATCCTCCATTCCGACATCATGGGGCTCACGCCCGCGGAGCGCGGCCTCGTCGCCAACATCGCGCGCTATCACCGGAAGGGTCCGCCCGACGCCGCGCATCCGAACTTCCGGGATCTCGACAAGGACGAGCGCGCCAAGGTGCGCGCCCTCTCCGCGATCCTGCGCATCGCCGACGCGCTCGATCGCGAGCACCTCGGAAAGGTCAAGGGCGTGAAGGCCGAGGTCGACGTCGCGAAGCGCAGGCTCACGCTCCACATCGACGGCGCGGAGGATCGCGAGCTCGAGGAGTGGACGGTGCGCGCGAAGTCTGAGCTCCTGCGCGACGTCTTCGATCTCGAGGTGACCATCGCCGGCAACGGTGCGCGGCCGTCGTGGCACGCGGAGCTGGCCGCGGCTCCAGCGTCGCGCCCACCGGCGAAATGAATTGGTGTAGGCTGCGCGGGCTCATGCGCCCCGCTGCGGCAGCCGTTTCTCGCGCCGTCACGCTCGTGAGGCTCGCCGTCGCTGCCATGACCTGCGC
>JAYTOQ010000899.1:0-1771 GCA_043747665.1 Polyangiaceae bacterium
TCCCATCGACCAGCCGTTTTTCCGCGGCCTCGGCCGCCGTCGTCGAGCTCATTTAAGTCGCAGGTGGGGCAACGATCGAGCCCGGGTTGCGCACCTTCGACAACGCGGAAATGCAGCGGGATCGCCGGAGCGCTCGTGCACTTCGGCCCCGAGGGCGAACCGGCTTGCGCAGCGGCGGTGCACAACGCTGCACAATTCTTAGCCCTTCGAGCCCTAAATACCGACCGCGCTTGCAATCCCGCCGACGCCAGCTAGGGTGCCCATCCTCACTGACGTTCACCGCTACGACGACATGCCTCTCGACTTCGGGATCGCGGACTCGCTGCACGGCAACGACTCCTGAGAAGAGCGCGAAGATTCCTTCGTGCGACCTTCGCCCGGCTCCGGCTCGTTGGAACGAAGGCTCTGTTTCTGTTTCCCGCAGCCGTGATAACGAATCGAGAAATCTCATGGGCAATCGTCTCTACGTCGGCAACCTCTCCTTCAACGCCAACACCGATACCGTTCGCGAGGCCTTCTCGGCCTTCGGCGAGATCACCGACGTTCACGTCGTCTCGGACCGCGAGACCGGCCAATCGCGAGGCTTCGGCTTCGTAACCCTCGGCACCGCCGAGGCGGCCCAGAAGGCCATCCGCGAGATGAACGGCGCGCTCCTCGACGGTCGCGCGCTCAAGGTCAACGAGGCCGAAGAGCGTCAGAACCGCGGCGGCGGCGGCGGTGGTGGCGGCGGTGGTGGTGGTGGTGGTCGCGGCGGTGGCGGCAATCGCTGGTAATCAGCGTACGCACCTGACGGATTGACGAGCCGGGCTTCGCGAGAAGACAGGCCACGTCTCTGTCGAGGAAGCTCCGTCTGTTCGCAGGCGGGGCTTTTTTTTGTCCCGCGGAGCGCGGCCGACCTCACGACGCTCACGTGAGCGTCGCTCGCTGGAGCAGCGCCTGGCTGTAGGTCTCGATCGCGCGCAGGTGCGTCTCGCGCCCTTTTGCGTCGTCGACGCCGTGGAGCGCTCGGACGTCCAGCGTGGTGCATGCATTCGCGAGTCGCCTCGCATGCGTGACCAGCTGCATCGCGGCCTCTCCTTGATCCACGCGTCGCAGCGGCTCGGCCATCCATCGCTCGAGCGATGTCTCCGCCTCACCGATGGCGATGCCTGCGGCGCGTCGGGCCGCGGCGATGCTGCGCTCGATGTCCGCGCGCTGCTCGGCCCCCTGGAGGTCGAGGCTCGCCACCACGGCATCGCGATACGCCGAGACCGCCTTCACCATGCCGTCGATGGCCTCGGGGAGGCGCGTGCGTTCCCACGACGGGAGCACCACGAGCGCCGCGACGAGCGCGATGACCCCGCCGACGACCGCGTCACCGGCGCGTGCCGCAGCCGTCCACCAGTCGCCGGGATGACGCTCGGCGATCAGGACGAACACCGGCGTGAGGAAGAACGTGAACAGGCGATAGCTCCGACCGCGCGTCGCCACCGCTGCGACCGAGAGCGGAAACATCAGCGCGGCGAGCGCGAGCGGCGCATGGACGGAGATGGTGATCACCGCAGCGACGAGGCTGCCGAGGACCGTGCCGACGACGCGCTCGGCGGCGCGCGTGGAGGTGGGGCCAGGATAGGGCTGGAGCACGGCGAGCGTCGTCACCGTCACCCAGTGCGGATGGACGGCGATGCGGTGACCGACCACGGATGCCACCGAGACCGCGATCGCCACGCGGAGCGCATGGCGGAAGAAGACCGAGCGGAACGAGAGCGCGTCACGGACCTCGCGAGCGTCG
>JAYTOQ010000900.1:0-1907 GCA_043747665.1 Polyangiaceae bacterium
GCGCATGCGGCGCTCGCGACGGAAACGGCGATGACGACAGCGACGGAAAATCGAAGCGATGACCTGCTCACGTTGGCCTCCAGGGCTCGGGTTGCCAAAGGAACATAGGTCGGCCGTCCGCGGGGCCGCCGATACGTGACGAGCGGTCGAATCGCCGTGACGAACGGACGGGCGCTCGGACGAACGGCCGGCCCAGGATCAGAGCAGCGCGCGCAGTGCGTCCGGCGTCGACACCGGCATCGAGCACGTGCGGTCACGGCAGACGTAGGCCACCGGGACGTCGCGAGCGGGCTTGTCGGCGGCGAGCAACGCGCATGCGGCCCTCGACGTCTCGTCCGTCGGATCGAGCCACGCCACCGTGCGGTTGGGGATCCACTTCGCGAACACCACCTCGGCCAGCGCCCTCGTCCGCGCGTCGCTGCGAGGCCCCACAAGGACGATGTCGACGGGCCCACGCACCAGGCGATCGAGCTCGCAGAGCGCCTGACCGAAGCCAAACGGGTTCGCGACCGCAGACGGCGCCAGCCGCAGCAGCTCGCTCGCGGCCAGCTCCGTGTACTTTACATTGATTAGCGTACCGAGACGTAAGAGCGCGCGACACGCCATCGACGCCCCGCTGGGGACGGCGTTGTCGTAAGGGTCCTTGGAGCGCGTGATGAGCGCCTCGCCGTCCCTGGGCGTGAAGAAGAAGCCTTCGCCGTCCTCCCAGAACGCCTCGATCATGCCGTCTGCGAGCGCGCGTGCCAGGAGCGCGCGGCGCGGATCGCCGGTCACCTCGTAGAGATCGAGCGCGGCGTTCGCGAGATACGCATGGTCGTCGAGGAAGCCCGGTCCCTTCACGACGTCACCCTTCACGAGGCGCAGCGCACGGGCAGTATTCTTCGAGGGATCGTGCACCACGAGCTTCTCCTCGACGAGCGCCAGCGCGCGCTCCGCAGACGCGATCATCGACGGCTCGCGCAGCGCTGCGCCGGCCTCGGCCATCGCGCCGATCATCAGCGAGCCCCAGCTCGTGAGGAGCTTCTCGTCACGGAAAGGCTTCGGCCGCTTCTCTCGTACATCGAAGAGCCGCCTCTCGAGGCGCTCCACCGTCGATCGCACCTCGGTCTCGGTCACGTCGAGCTGCGCAGCGACGGCGCTCGGCGGCAGCGCCTCGTGGAGCACCGTCATGTGGGTCACGCGCCCGTGCTCCTCGAAGTTCCCCTCCTCGGTGATCCCGAAGTAGAGGAGCGCGACCGCGATGGCGCGCTCGTCGCCGGCGAGCGCCTCCCGGACGCCAGCGGGGTCCCACACGAAGAACTTCCCTTCCACCCCCTCGCTGTCGGCGTCCTGGCTCGCGTAGTAGCCGCCGCTGGGATCGGTCATCTCGCGATCGACCCACGCCACCAGGGCGCGTGCGGTGCCCTCGAACGACACGCTCGATGTCGAACCGAACACGCGGTGCCCGTCAACGTACGCGCGAAGGAGGAGCGCGTTGTCGTAGAGCATCTTCTCGAAGTGCGGGACGAGCCAGCGCTCGTCCGTCGAGTAGCGATGAAAGCCCCCGCCCAGGTGATCCCAGATCCCGCCCTTGCGCATCGACTCGAGCGCGAGCTTCGCCGCCTCGCGTGCCACGCTGTCGTCCTCGAGGACGCCGCGTCGCAAGAGCACCTCGAGCGGCATCGTGTTCGGGAACTTCGGTTGCTTGCCGAAGCCCCCGTTCGTGTCGTCGAAGCGGCGTAGCGCGAGCGCCGTCACGCGCGCGAGCAGATCGGGCCCTGGCGCGTAGGGCGCGCTCCCGTCGGATTCGCCGCGACTCGCCTCGGTGATGGCTTTCGTCAGCTCGGCGGCCTGCCCGACCAGCTCCTCTCGCCTGTCGCGGTAGGCCTCCACGATGGCGTTCAGGATCTTCGGAAAGCCAGGCATGC
>JAYTOQ010000901.1:0-2373 GCA_043747665.1 Polyangiaceae bacterium
TCGTCGTCCGGGGCGCGCGCAGCGATCCGGACCACGAACAGGTTCGCGACGGAGACGAAGATGTCGCCGGTGGAGTCCGCAGCCGACGAGATCATCGACATGCTGCCGGTCAGGTACCCGACCGTGAACTTCGCCACGGCGCCGACGATCGACGTGGCGATCGCCAGCTGGATGGCCCTTACCTCGCGGCGAGCAGCGGGCGGCGGATGCACGGACCTCTACGTAGCACGCTTGCCTCGCGCCCTCGTCTCTTGAGCCCCGCGGCTACATGCCCTATCCCCCGCTCGTGCCCTGGGCCCGTGCTCTCCTCCGTGGCCAGAAGGTCCTCGCGAAAGCGCGCGCCGACGGGTCGTTCGACGCCGTCTCGGGGCGCGTCGAGGTCCGTTACAAGTCGAATGACGGTCGCGCTTATCAGGCGGCGGCGCGGAACCTCGAGCTCGTCGCCGGAGAGGCGCTCCTCCCGGACGACGCATGCGCGCCTGCGGAGGCCGCACCCCCGAAGGCCGCACCCCCGACGGCCGAGGGCGCGGGCGCGGGCGCGGGCGCGGGCGCGGCCAAGGCGAGTCGCTCCGCCGATCGCAAGACTGCAGCCGCAGCTGCGGCCCTCGCGCCCGGCGCGGTCCCGGCGGGGGCGTGGACCGTCTACGCCGACGGCGCGTGCTCGGGAAATCCCGGGCCCGCCGGCCTCGGCATCGTGCTCGTGGGACCGGACGGCACCATCGCCGAGGGCTTCGAGTACCTGGGCGAGGGCACCAACAACGTCGCCGAGCTCACCGGCATCCTGCGCGCCGCGGAGATCGTTCCCGACGGCGCCGCCGCGGTCGTGCACACCGACAGCCAGTACGCCATCGGGGTCCTCACGAAGGGCTGGAAGGCCAAGGCCAACAAGGAGCTCATCGCCGGCGTGAAGGTCGCCCTCGCTCGTCGCCACGCATCGGGACAGAGCTGGCGCATCGTCTACGTCCCCGGCCATGCCGGCGTGCCGCTGAACGAGCGCGCCGACGAGCTCGCGCGCGAGGCGGTGCGCACCCGTACCTCCCGGCTTCCGGCGAAGCCCACTTCGTGACTATGCTTCCATGCCCTCTCTGCCGAACCGACCATGACCGTACGAATCCATCCCACGTCTGAAGTCTCCGCGAAGGCCGAGATCGGCGACGGAACGCAGATCTGGCTTTTCTGTCAGGTGCGCGACGGCGTCAAGATCGGGAAAGGCTGCAACCTCGGCAAGGGCGTCTACCTCGAGAACGACGTCGTCATCGGCGACCGCGTCAAGATCCAGAACAACGTCTCCGTCTACGTCGGCGTCACCATCGACGACGGGGTCTTCGTCGGGCCGCACGTCTGCTTCACCAACGACAAGGTCCCGCGCGCGGTCAACGCCGACATGACCACGAAGGGCGCCGACGACTGGAAGGTCACACCGACCCGCGTGAAGGCCGGCGCCGCGCTCGGCGCGAACTCGACCATCGTGTGCGGCGTCACCGTCGGCAAGTGGGCGATGGTCGGCGCCGGCTCCGTCGTCACCAAGGACGTCCCCGATCATGCGCTCGTGCTCGGCAACCCCGCGCGCTTCGTGGGCTGGGTCTGTTCGTGCGGCGAGCGCGTGAAGATCGACGAGGGCGCAGATGGCCGGGGCAAGGGCACGTGCACGTGCGGTCGCTCACTCGTGAAGGGCGAAGGCGGCGTGCGGCTGGCCTGAGCGGAAGGATCGTTCGTCTCCATGCACATCTTCCGCAGCGGCCTGTTCGAGGGACACGTCGCCATCGTCACGGGCGGAGGCAGCGGCATCGGGCTCTCGACCGCCATCGCGCTCGGGGAGCTCGGCGCGAAGGTGGCCATCTGCGGCCGCAAGAAGGAGAAGCTCGAGGCGGCGCAAGCGAAGCTGCGTGAGCGCAAGATCGAGTGCGTTGCCGAGGCGTGCGACATCCGGGAGGTCGAGCAGATCCAGGAGTTCGCGGGATCGGTGAAGCAGAAGCTCGGGACTGCGACCATCCTCGTGAACAACGCGGGCGGTCAGTTCCCGACCAGCGCCGAGACCGTGACCCCACGAGGCTGGGAGGCGGTGGTGCGCAACAACCTCAACGGCACGTTCTTCATGACCCAGGCCGTGGCCGTGCAGCACATGATCCCCGCGAAAAAAGGGCGAATCGTGAACGTCATCGCCAACGTGGCGCGCGGCTTCCCCGGCATGATCCACACCGGCGCTGCGCGCGCCGGCGTCGAGAACATGACGAAGACGCTCGCCGTCGAGTGGGCGATGCACAACATCCAGGTCAATGCGATCGCGCCTGGCGTCATCCGCACGAGCGGCACCGATCAGTATCCGCCCGAGCTCATCGAGGCGAGCCGCAAGAAGACCCCGATGAAGCGCGT
>JAYTOQ010000902.1:0-1841 GCA_043747665.1 Polyangiaceae bacterium
ACGTGAAGACCGCGCCGAAGAGCGGCGGCCCCGCGCGCACGCTGCTCTCGAACGTCGAGGGGGCCGAGGCGCTCGCGGTCAACACCGACGGCGTCTACGTCGCCGGGCTCGGCGCGCTTCATCGCGTCGCGCGTCACTGACCGCGTGCGCGTGCACGTGGGGGCGCCGACGCGAGTAGCATGAAGGCGTGAGCCTCACGATCGGCTTCGTCACCGACCTCCACTTCGGTCTGCGGCGTACCACGACGGGAAGCTGCGGAAGCTCACCCGCCATGCCGCCGACCTCGCTGCGCTGCGTCGCGCGCGCGACCCACCCGTCGCCGCCTGACCTCGCCACCGTCCAACGCGCGACACGTCGCGCCGTGGCCGCCCCTACCAGGCGCTCGAGAGCGGGAAAGCCGCCGGCGCGGGCCCCGCCGTCATCGAGCGGATCCCGTTCGCGCTGAACGAGTATTTTCGGAAAATCCGTGATCGGCAATCCAGCGGCCTTTGTGGCCACGTCGCAGTCGGCGCTGCACCTCACGGACGGTGCGCCCATCGCGAATCGGTACGCCAAGCTGCGCGCGTCCGCGGCGGGCTCCGCCAGCGTTCTCGTGATGCAGAGCAAGCCCGGCGATCTCTCTCCGCTCTCCACCATGAAGTACCGTTGCCCCTTGGCGACCGACGCCAAGCCCGCCGGAGTCTCGCTGTACGGCCTCTGATTCGGAGAGCTCTCGGCCCGCGTCTCAGCAATAGGCCCGGCGCACGGCGCCGTGAACGTGCGTCTGACTGCCATCGATGAACGAACACTTGCTCGAGCTGGTGATCAAGCCTTGTTGGGACTGGTATTCGCCGCCGAGGCCGATCTCGACGAAGTACGGGTCTTGATTCACGAGCTGCACGAAGCGCGCGTCGTCGGCGGCGTTGTTGGCGAAGAAGTCGATCGCGTAGCCGGAGGAGTGCGCGAGCGGGTCGGCGTGATGGCCCGTGTTGATCACCGAGAAGCCCCAGTCCGGCGGCGAGTGGGTCGCGAGCCAGCCCACGGCGTCGACGAGCTCCTGCGTGGTGACTCCGGGTCGAGGAAGTCGCGCGCCGTGCCGCCGCCGCTGACGCGGTTCTTCGCCAGATCGTAGACCTGCTGGCGGCTGTAGCCGCCGGCTGGCGCCGCAGATGACGTCGTCGCCGAGGGGCGCGCGACGTACTGGCCGTCGACCCAGCCCGTCTTGCCATTCCACGTGACGCCGTACCATCCGGCCTGCGGACTGGCGGACGCGGAGCGCACGACAGTGCCGTTCGGGATGAGCTCCAGCACGGCAGACGAAGTGCGCGGAGAAGCTCGCAGGTTGACGTCCGCCGTCACCTGAAGCGGCGTGCCGACGGCAAAGCCGCCGCTTATCGCTTCTTGCGAGGCGCCCTCTTCCTCCGCCACCGTGGCCGGCGCAGCGCAGGAGGACGAGACGGCGAGGACCAGGAGCGGAGCGAGAGTGCGATGAAGGTTCATGCTTGCTCCTTCAGCACGTGGCGTGCCGCGCTGCGTGCCGTCCGAACTGCGTAACGCGCGCAGTTTCAAGCGAGCGCGCGCGTGTCGATCCGGCTCGTCGAGCCGCGATCCCGGAGATCGCGATCGACCAATCAGTCGAGTCGGCGGTCGACGATGCGCCCGACGAGGTCGCGGTAGATCTTGGCGATCTGGGCGTCCTGGCCGCGCTCGGTCCCTGTCCGCGGCGCTTGCAGCGAGATGACGAACTCGACGCCGGCGTCAGGAAGCGGAGTGCCCTGCGCATCCAGCGACGGCGCGCACGTGTAGCTGTTGTGGACGAAGCCGCTCTCACCGAAGCCGAGCTTGGAGAAGATGCGCCATTC
>JAYTOQ010000903.1:0-4690 GCA_043747665.1 Polyangiaceae bacterium
TGCGCCTCGTCGACGTAGAGCGCGGCGCCGTGCGCGTCGCAGAGGGCACGCAGGGCCGCGAGGTCGGGGCCGTCGGCGTCCATGCTGTAGTAGCTCTCGACGAGCACCCACGCGCGCGCCTCTCTGCGGTCCGCGAGCGCCCTGGCGACCGCGTCGGGATCGCCGTGAGGGACCACCGCCACACGGGCGCGCGACAGGCGCGCTCCATCGATCAGCGACGCATGGTTCAGGGCATCGCTGACGACGAGGTCGCCGGCACCGGCCAGCGCCGACACCGCGCCGACGTTCGCCGCATAGCCGCTCGAGAACGCGAGGACGTCCTCGACGCCGAGCCAGGTCGCGAACGCACGTTCGAGGCGACGATGCTCCTCGCGCTCACCAGCGATGAGGCGCGACGCGCCGGCGCCCGACGGGGCCGCAGGCGCGGAGCGGCTCGCCAGGCCGAGGTAGTCGTTCGAGCAGAAGGACAGCGTGCCCGGGCGGCGCGGTGCAGGGCGCGCGTCGCGGCGCAGACCATCGTGCTCGAGCTGCTCGAGCTGCTCGACGAGGTGGGTGAGAGGGTCGACTGCCATGGTGTGTTTCACGTGAAACCTCCGCCCTGCCCCGACCTACTCAATCCTTCGCCGCAGGCGCGCCATCCTTAGCACGGGGCACCGCGGTCGGCCGTCTGCGACCCGTGCTCGCGCGCGGCTCAGCCCCCGTCGAGGGCGTCGTCGAGGCGAACGAGCACCCGGCGGAGCATGTCGCGCGCCTTGCGCTCGACCGCGAGGCGCCGCGCGCGCTCTTGCTCTAGCTCGTGAGCCAGCGCGATGGCCGCCAGCAGAACGGCCTGCGGCGGCGCGGTCTTCCCGCGGGGGGTGAGCTCCGCGACCTTCGCGCTCACCGTGTCGGCGAGGCGCTGCAGCTCCTCCTCGTCAGCCGAGCTCACGACCTTGTAGCTCTGGCCGCCGACCTTGAGCTGCACCGGGCGAGTGTCCATGTGCGCGGAAGCTAACACAGCCCTCGCGGCCGGCCACCCCCGGGGGCCTGCCGACACGCGCCACCACGCTCGTCAGTGCGCGAGGGCCTCGTACGCGAACACGAACGGCAGTGCGAGGTACTCGAGGTCGAGCTGCAGCCCGATGATCGCGTCCGCCTGCTTGCCGTCGCCGAGCCCGTAGCGACCCTGCGCGAACAGGCCGACCCCGACCGCGTACACCGAGTGGAAGTTGTAGCTGCGCGGTCCCCAGAAGACTGTGCCAGCGACGCCAGGCTCCCATCCGAAGCGGCTCGTGCGACCGAACGCTCCGCCCGAGAATACGAAGGCCGTTGCTCCGGTGGGGACCAGCCATGCGATCCCTCCGCCGCCCTCGAACGTGTCGAAAGCGGCGGTCATCACGTCGACATACGGGCCGATGGCCATGTCGCGCGGCTTCTCGCGGAGAAACAGCAGGTCGAGCCGTGCGCCCAGATGGTACGCCGCGCGCGGTCCGTTCTCGGCGCGTGCATCCGTGAGCGCGAGCCCGGTGGTGGCGCCGGCGGTGACCTGCGGGTGGGCGCCGGCGGGGATCGCGGCCGCGACCGTCACCGCTGCCGCCGTCATCGCCGCGAGCCGTGCGCAAATGCGAGACGATCGGACACCGTCCAGGAGCCTGTAGGGCGGACCCGCGTGGGGCCCACGCTCCGCTCGCGCGCGTGTCATCGCGACGGTTGTCGCACGAAAGCAAAGACGCCGTCACCTGCGGGCAACGGCGTCATCGCGGTCCTGGCGTTCGCCGGAATCGTCCGCTCGAGGCTCGGTCAGGGACCGGGGTTCAGCTTCGTCGGGTCGCACGCCACGCGGCTGCCGAGGCAGCTCTGGCAGAGCACCGGCTCGTCCTGTCCCCGGAAGCAAGGCTGGGTTGACACCGTCTGCATCATCGCGGACGGCTTCAGGCAGTTGGGCTGCGGCTGCGTCGGGTCATTGCCCGAGGAGAAGTCGACGAGGCAGCCGTTGCAGACCTGCATCGGCAAGAGGAATTCGCCGCTCTCGACGTCCTTGCCGCCGAGCGTCGTGCCGAAGGCCTTGATGTTGATCGTGATGGTCTTCGACACGGCTCGGTTCGGCAGGCTCGGGAGGAGGATGTCGCGCGTCGGCGCGTCGAGCGCGATGACGCCGATGCTCGCGTATGCCGGCGTGCCGTTGCTCGCCGGGTCGGCGAAGCCCGTCGCCTGCGAGGTGAATTCGCGGATGAGCGTCCCGTCGGCCTGCGTGACGCGGACGATCGCGCCGTTGATGTGGACGCGATTGCTCTCGGCACGGTTGCTCAGCGAATCACTGCGCGAGATCAGCTGATTGCCGACGAGCAGGACGGTGGTGTAGCTGTCCGTCAGCCCAAGATCGGCGTGGGCCTCGAACAGCTCCGTCTGCGTAGGGTCGGACGTATAGACGCAGCCGCCCGCCTGTCGGTTTGCCGAGGGCGCGAGAGCCGCACGAATGAAAATCGTTTGGTCGTTCGTGGCGCAAGCCGGCGTGACCGCGCTTGCAGCCAGTGCGACAGCGACCACCGAAACGACGTGACCCAAGATCCGCTTCATGGACCCACTCCTCGGCGAATGAAAAAGCGCGCGCTGCAGTGGAAAGAGGAGACCTCGTTCCTGAGTTGGCAGCCGTAAGGGGAAGCGTATCGGGTCATTGTCGAGACCGCCAAATTCTGGGCGGCTGATCGCGTGCGCTTCGCTGTGCTCGGTTGTGCGAAGACGGAGCTACGCGAGCACGGCGTCGCGCAGGGCCGTGATCGGGAGCGCTTCCACGGCGCCGGCGCCGATCGTCGTGACCACCGGCAGCTTCAAGGTCGTAGCTGCGCGCTTCTTGTCCGACAGCACGAACGGCCATGCGGCGGCGAGCTCGTCGCGCGTTGCCTCCGTCGGCAGGCCGAGGCGCTCGAACGTCGCCTTGGCGCGCGCCGCGGTCCCAGCGGGCGTCAGCCCGAGGCGCTCGGCCGCCGCCAGCTCGATGACCGTGCCGATCGCGACTGCCTCTCCGTGGAGCAAGCGCGCGTACCCGGCGTGCGCCTCGAGCGCGTGACCGACAGTGTGACCGAGGTTCAGGAGTGCCCGCGCGCCGGTCTCGCGCTCGTCGTCGCGCACCACGCGGATCTTCGCCTCGATGGCGCTGCGGATCACCGGGCGGAGAGCATCTCGGTCACCGGCACGCACCGCGTCCGCGGTGCGCTCGAGGAGGTCGAGGAGCGACGCATCCTGCACGAGCGCGATCTTCACCACCTCCGCGAGCCCGGCAGCGCGCTCGCGCGACGGCAGCGTCGTGAGGTGCTCGAGGTCGACGAGGACGCGCCGAGGCTGGAAGAACGCACCGATCAGGTTCTTTCCCGCGGCATGGTCGAACCCGGTCTTGCCGCCCACGGAGGCGTCGACCATCGCCAGCAAACTAGTTGGAATCTGCACGCATCGGATCCCGCGCAGAAGCGTCGACGCCGTGAAGCCCGAGAGGTCGCCGACGACGCCGCCGCCGAAGGCGAGGACCACCGCATCGCGGTCGAGGCCGCGCGCGAGCATCTCGTCCCACAGCCGCGAGACCGTAGCGAGTGTCTTGGTCTGCTCGCCGGGAGCGATCGACACCAGGTGATGCGGGGCCTTCGCGCCTGCGAGCGCCGAATGGAGCCAGGCTCCGCGCGCCCCGTTCACGTTGTCGTCGGTCACCACGAAGATCGACGAAGGCGCCAGCTCCTCCAGCGCGCCGCTCAGGCGATCCGGCGCGCCGTCGGTCAGCTCGATGACGTAAGAGCGCGCGCCGAGGGGCATGGCGAGCGTGTCGTGCTCCGCGATGGCGAGCACGCGGTCGGCGATCTCGTCCGGGGTGCGTCCTTCCGTCGATACGGAGCCGTGACTCTCCGCATAGACGTCGCGACGGAGCGCGAGGAGGTCACGGGCGCGGTCGAGCGGCGACGCACTCAGCAAGTTGGGGCGCTCCGCGAGCGAGGCGACACGGCTGACGATGGTCTCGGGCGTGGCCGCCAGATTCACGACTACGGCCCTTTCAAGGGCCTTGTGGCGCACGCGGGTGATGGTGACCGTGCCGCCGCCGAAGGCGATCACGCGCGGCGTCGGATCGTCGAGCATGGGGAGCACGAGCTGCGCCTCGCTCTCGCGGAACCGCGCCTCGCCGATGGTCGCGAAGAGCTCGCCGATGCTCTTGCCGCTCTGCGCGACGAGCGCCTCGTCGGTATCGACGAACGGCACGCCCATGCGCGCTGCGACGATGCGCCCGACCGTGCTCTTTCCCGTAGCCATGAAGCCGCTCAGCACGAGCGGCCTCCTCCCGCGCGGGGCCATCAGAACGCCTCGACCTGAGCGCGGTAGGCGTCCACGTTGCGGACGAGCTCCTGCAGCGAGTCGCCGCCGAACTTTTCGAGGAGGGCGTCGCAGAGCGTGATGGCCACCATGGCCTCGCCGACGATCGAGGCCGCCGCCACGGCGCAGATGTCGCTCCGCTCGTGGGCGGCGTCGAACGCCTCCTTGGTGTGGATGTCGACGCTAGGAAGCGCCCTCTTCAAGGTGGCGATGGGCTTCATCGCCGCACGGCACACCACGGCCTCGCCGTTGGAGATACCGCCCTCGAGGCCTCCGGCCCGGTTGGTGGTCCGCGTGAAGCGCCGCAGTCCCGCGTCGTAGTAGATGGCGTCGTGCACTTGCGACCCGCGCGACTCGGCCG
>JAYTOQ010000904.1:0-18584 GCA_043747665.1 Polyangiaceae bacterium
CTGTCAGGGCCGGTCGGCATCGTGAAGAGCACCGCCGACACCGAGCGCGAGGGCTTCGTCCCCGCGCTCAAGCTGGTGTCACTGATGGTCGCGTACGCCCTGTCGTACGTGATCGTGTTCTCGATCGTGATCGCGCTCGTCTCGATGCGGCGACCGCGAGCGACGACGCCCTAGATCAATCAGGGAGAGCGTCACCTCCCGACGCGCTGCTTCAGGTACTTTGCGGAGATCGCGCCGATCTCCTGCGCGCAGCGACGAGCGCCCTCGCCCGCGGAGAAGCCGCCTTGCCGCGAGCGAACGCGGATCGTGTCGAGCACCGCGCCGGTGCCGTCGAGAAAATCGATGTCGGCCTCGAGAGTGGCCGGCGCGCTCGACACGACGGCGTAGTAGCCGGGGTCGTACTGGACGAAGCGCGCGCGCACGCTGAAGATGCCCGCGCCGGTCGTCGCCGCCATCACGAGGCCCTCGCGCGCGCCGACGAAGCCGTCCGTGAACTTCTCGCTCATCGCGACCTTGTCGCCGTCCCAGTTGTCCTTCTTCTTGGCCTTCGCCTCGGCGAGCCACTCCTGCTCGGTCTTGTTGCCGACATGGAAGTTCGGATCGAAGACCGCCTTCTCGACGCGGAAGCTGGACGTGGCGGTCATCGGAGTCGGGTCGGCCTGCTTGACGACCACCCACTTCGGGCCGCAGCCCCCAAGGACGAAGGAGAGCGCCAGGGCGAGCACGAGCACCACGGACGCGGACGCAATCTTCATAGCGTCGAGTCCTATCACCGATGGTCGGCCGTTCGGTCGCGCGAAACACCTGCGCAAGGGGGTAGAATCGGCCCATGAACGGCCTCGCCGTCCCCGGCTACGACGTATGGGGCCTCCTCGGCGAGGGAGGCATGAGCGAGGTCTGGCTAGCGAAGCACCAGGGCCTCGCGGTGCCCGTCGTGATCAAGACACTGCGTCATGCGCTTGTCGAGGCGCAGGGCGCCGACCTCGCCGCTGCGCGCGTCCGCTCCGAGGCGCGTCTCATGGCGCGCGTGTCGAGCCCACGGATCGTGCGCGCGCTCGACGCGGGAATGGTCCCGGCGTCCGGAATTCCGTTCCTCGTGCAGGAGTACGTGGACGGCCTCGACTTCGCGGAGCTCGACAGGCGGCGCCGTCGAGCGCTCGGCGTCGGTCTACCGCTCTGGCTCGTGTGCCACGTGATGCGCGAGATCGGCCTCGGCCTGCGCGCCGCGCATCAGGCGGGCGTCGTGCATCGCGACCTCAAGCCGTCGAACGTGTTCGGCGCGCCCGAGACCGGCATCCGCCTCGGCGACTTCGGGATCGCGGTCGCCGTCTCCGACGGCGCGGTGCGCGACAGCGCGGGCACGTTGAAGTTCATGGCCCCCGAGCAGTTCCGCGGCGGCGAGGTCGGCCGCTTCACCGATGTCTGGGGCGCCGGCGCCACCGCCTGCGATCTCCGCTATGGCCACGCGCCGTTCGACAGCGTCGCGGACATCCTCGACGAATCGAAGCCTCCGCGCATGCCGGCCCCGACCACGCCTGCGGAGGCTTATTTCCAGCAGCTCGTGCGCGCGATGCTCGAGAAGGACGTACGCCGCCGGCCCGAGGACATGTCGGCGCCGATCCATCATTTCTCGATGCTCGGTCGCGCGCTCGAGCCACCGCAGCCGACCGCGAGCCGTCTCGACAAGTCGACGCTCATGCTCGGCAACGTGAAGCTCGTGTTCCGCGTCGGCGACATCGCGACGAGCGACGCCGAGGCCGTCGTCTCGAGCGCCAACTTCGAGATGAAGATGCGCACCGGCGTCGGTGAGGCGCTGCGGAAGGCGGGCGGCGACGACATCGAGAGAGAAGCGATGGCCGAGGGCGAACGTCCGCTCGGAACGTGCATCCGCACCGATCCCGGGCGCCTCTCCGCGAAGCACGTCTTTCACGCGGTCAGCGCGTGGAACGAGGTGTCGTGCGTGGGTCGCGCCTTCGCGCGCGCGCTCCTCCTCGCCGACGAGCACGGCGCCCACACGCTCGCTGTGCCCGCGCTCGGCACCGGCGCCGCGCGGGTCGGCATCGAGATGTGCGCGAACGCGATGACCACGACGCTGCGCTGGCACGCGATGCTCGGCGGCATGCGCTGCCGTGAGATCACGGTGTGGCTCGACTCCGACGCAAAGCGCCGCGCCTACCAGGACGTCGCGGAGGAGACGTTCGGCATCGGCGAGGGCGGCCTCCTCGGCGCCGCGGACGTCGGGCTGCCGGTCGACGAGCCCGCTTCACCATGCTCGCCAGAAGGCGCGACATTCCTCGACGCGCGCCAGTCCACGACCGGCAAGGCGTGATGCTCAGAGTCGCGTCGCGCCCGACACCGGCGCGGGCGACGGCGCCGACGGCGCCGATGGCGACGGCGAGGGTGGACGAGCCGGCGACGCGCCATGTCCGGCGCCGTGCGAGAGGCGTTCGAGGTATTCCGGCGACGCGCGGAGGAGAAGGCCGCGCGACCCGCCGGAGTGCGGGAACGTGACGACGAGGTTCCCGCCGGCCGCCATCGCGACGAGCCGAATCTGCGCGATGCGCTCGTCCTGCGTGAGGTTCTCGGTCCAGCACGGATAGCTGACCGGGACGACGAGCGCCCACATCCCGAGCGTCACCCACGTGAGCGGCGCCTGCCAGTAGCAGTAGACCTTGCGGCCCGTGGACTTGTAGTCGCTGAACGTCCATGGCCCGCCCTGCGGCCCGAAGAAGTCATAGCGGCCGACGATGGTGAGCGGATAGCCGTCCTCGACGGAGAGCACGTCGCCATGAATGACGACGCCGGGCGGAACGGTCTCGTCGAGGACCTTCACGTTCGCCGCCGCCGACGGCCGCTCGTCTTCGCTCTTCTGCAGCTCGCGGTATTTCTGCCCGAAGGCCTCTTTTGCGCCCGATTGGTACTCGCCGACGGCCTGGACCTGCGCCGTCGAGTAGGTGGGCGCGCAGCCCATCGCGAGCAGCGCGACCGCCGCGACGGCGTGCGAGGTGCGTCCGGGTATCGAGGCGCGGCGGTCGGTCATGATGCGTAGAGCCGTGTCCGCCAGCCGAGTCGCACACTTTCACTCGGTCTCGACGCGATTCCGGCCCGCGCGCTTCGCACGGTAGAGCGCGGCATCGGCGCGCGAGACGATGTCCTCGGCCTTGTAGCCGTTGCGCTCGTCGGCGGCGGCGACGCCAGCGCTGAACGTGATGTGACGCAGCTCGTCCCGAGGCCCCAGCGAAATGGGCTTGGCCGCGAGGTTCGCGCGGAGACGATTCGCGACGATGCGGGCCGCCATCGAGGTCGTTCCGCGGAGCAGCAGCACGAACTCCTCGCCTCCGTAGCGACAGGCCACGTCGTCCTCGCGGAGCTGCGCCTGCGCCACCTCGGCGATGTGACGGAGCACGCGATCACCGTCCTCGTGACCGTACGTGTCGTTGACGAGCTTGAAGTGATCGAGGTCGAGCAAAATGAGCGCGAAGGGCCGCAGGTGCCGCTTCGCGTGAGCCACCTCCTCGCGGAGGCGGCGATCAAAGTAGCGGCGGTTGAACAGGCCGGTGAGCGCGTCGTGGGCGGCGTTGTCGAGCGCGAAGCGGAGCTTGTTCTTCAGCTCGCGCTGCGAGCGCGCGCGCTCGCAGACCGCTCTCACCTTCGCCGTGAGCAGCGTCGGGTGGAGCGGCTTCGTGAGATGGTCCACCGCGCCCCGCTCGATCATCTCGAGCACGTCGGCATCGGTCGGCGGACCGTCGGTCATGAAGAGAACCGGGATGGACGCGGTCTCCGGCTCGGCGCGGAGCTGGCGCAGCACGTCCCACGAGTCGGTTCCGGGCATGGAGATATCGAGGAGGATGCAGTCGAGCGTGCTCGACTTCTCGATCGCCACCTCGAGGGCGCGGGCGCCGCTCTCCGCCTGCGCCACGAGCATCGCGAGCGCCGACATGTGATGGATGACGTCCTTGCGCGTCGCTTCCTCGTCGTCGACGACGAGGATTTCACCGGGCGCTACGGGAGCAATGGAAATGAGCGAGTCACGAGCGCTCACGGTATCGATTGTACTCCATTGCCGGCTTGTATGGGCCGTCCAGTCACCACCAGGACGGCCCCGGCCAGGATCAGCGCGCCCCCGAAAAAAGAGACCAATCCGACGCGCTCGCCCATCATGGCGGCGGCGAGGAGGACCGCGACGAAGGGCTCGAGGAGCGTCAGGACCGATGCGTGGCTGGCCGAGATCCGGCGCAGGCCCCAGACGAAGAGGAGGCCGCCGAGCGCGCCGGGGCCGAGTGCGCCGAGCAGCACGATCGCGAGGGCATGGTTCGACGCGAGCGCGTACTCCGCCCTGGGGACGAGCGCGAAGAGGAGCGGCGTCGCGACGAGGCCGTGGAAGAACATCAGCTCGCTGCCCGAGAACGCCTTCACGAGCCGCTTGGTGAAGAGCACGTTCGACGCATAGAAGACGGCGCTGCTGGCGCCGAGCGCGGCGCCGATCACGTCGGAGCGACCGAGACCCACGCGCCACGGCTCGAGGAGCAGCACCAGCCCGACGAACGCCACCGCCACTGCGCCGAACGTCCGGGCTCGCGCCTTCTCGCCGAGGACGAACGGCGCCGCGACCGCCACGAAGATCGGCGTCAGGTAGTGCGTGAGCACGGCGATGGCGACGGTCGTGCGCTGGTACGCGGCGAAGAAGAGCACCACGTTGAGCGCGTCGCCCACGCCGAGCCAGCCCACGCCGAGCCACTGCGAGAGCGTCGGCTTCACGCGCAGCCGATCTCGGAGCATCACCGGCAAGCTCGCGAGCGTCAGCACCGCCATCAGCACCGCGCTCTGCAGCGCCGCTGGCATCGGCGCGTTGCGCAAGATGACGGGCCACGTCCCCCAGAGCGACGCCGCGAACGCGACGAGCACGAACCCGATCGCCCTCGGGCTCACGTCACGTCGCCAGTCCCTTCAGCTTCGCGAGCGTGGTCAGCGCCTCGAGCGGCGTCATGCGGTCGAGATCGAGCGCGCGCAGCATCTCGACAGCCGCGCTCGGCGGCGCAGCGCCGGTGCCGTCGTTGGCGGCCGTGCTGCTCCCGCCGGAGCCGAAGAGATCGAGCTGCGGGACACGCCGACCTCGCTGGGTCTCGCGCTTGCCGTCGCCTGCGGGTGACGCTGCGCCGCGCTCGAGCGAGCCGAGGATGGCGCGAGCGCGCGCCAGCACCGGCTCGGGGAGCCCGGCGAGCCGCGCGCACGCGACGCCGTAGCTGCGCGAGGCGGCGCCGCGCTGCACCTTGTGGAAGAACACGATCGAGCCCTCGTGCTCGCGCGCGCTCACGCTGTGATTCTCGGCGCTCGCGCAGCTCGCGGTGAGGTCGGTGAGCTCGTGGTAGTGCGTGGCGAACAGCGCGCGGCAGCCGACGACGTCGTGAAGGTGCTCCGCCACTGCCCACGCGATCGAGAGGCCGTCGTAGGTGCTGGTGCCGCGACCGATCTCGTCGAGGACCACGAGCGACCGCTTGGTCGCGCGACGAAGGATGTTCGCGGTCTCCTTCATCTCCACCATGAAGGTGCTCTCGCCGCGGGACAGGTTGTCGCTCGCGCCGACGCGCGTGAGCACGCGATCGACGACGCCGATCTTCGCGCGGCGCGCCGGTACGAACGAGCCCATCTGCGCGAGGACCACGGCGAGCGCGATCTGGCGCATGAACGTGGATTTCCCGGCCATGTTCGGGCCGGTGACGATCCACAGGCGCGACCGGTCGGCGGAGGCCTCGGCCATCGCATCGAGCACGAGGTCATTGGGCACGAAGCGTCCCGCCGCGGCGAGGCGCTCCACGACGGGATGCCGCGCATCTTCGAGGATCAGCTCGCACGAGTCGTCGACGTCGGGGCGCGTGTAGTCATCGCGATGCGCGAGCTCGGCGAGCGCGCTCGAGACATCCAGGGACGCGAGGCGTGATGCGATGGAGCGAAGGCGCTCGGAGTGCACCGCGAGCTTCTTCACGAGGTCGACGAAGAGCTCGGCCTCCCGCGACGACAGCCGATCCTCGGCGTGCGCGAGCTTGTCGGCGAGCGTGTCGAGCTCGTCGCACGTGAAGCGCTCACCGGTGGCGACCGTCTGCTTTCGACGCCACGCCTTCGGGGCCTTGGCGAGATGCGTGCGCGTCACCTCCATGTACCAGCCGAAGACGCGCGTGTAGCGGAGCTTGAGGCTGGGTATCTGCGCCTCCTCGCGCAGTCTCCCCTCGAGCTCGACGATCAACCGCTGCCCATCACGCGTCAGCGTCCGGGCCTCGTCGAGCTCGGCATCGAAGCCGTCGCGAAAAACCCCACCATCACTCGCGCGAATGGGCGGCTCGTCGACGATCGAGGCCTCGAGGAGCGTGGTCAGGTCCTGCGCGCGATCGACGAAGGGCTCGCGCCCCTTCTGCTCGAGGGCGCTGGCGGTCTCCACGGCGAGCCCCAACGCCTCGCGCGCTCCGGGATCCCGACATGCCGCCAGCGCATCGTCGATCCCTGGGAGCTCCGCGAGCGACGTGCGCAGCGCAAGCAGCTCCCGCGGCCCGATGCGATCCACCGCGAGCTTCACCGCGAGCCGCTCGATGTCCGCCACCTTGTCGAGCCGCGCGCGGATCTCGGCGCGCAGCCCCGGCTGCGTGACGAAGAGCTCGACGCCGTCAAGGCGACGCCGGATCTCGGCGACATCGGTGCGCGGCGAGAGCAGCCGTCGCCGGAGGAGGCGCGCGCCCGGCGACGTGCGCGTCATGTCGATCTGCGCGAGTAGCGAGCCGGTGCCGCGCCCGCTCTCGCCGTCCATCGTGCGGACGAGCTCGAGGTGTCGCTGCGCGGCGTCGTCGAGCACGAGCGTGTCACCGAGCTCGTAGGGCACGAGCCGGCTGAGCGGCAGCTTCCGTCCCGGCTCGCATTCCTGCGCGAGCGCGACGCAGTGCGCAGCGGCGACGAGCGCGAGATCGCTCGAGCATGCCTTGCGCGCCTCGCCCTTGCCGAGGACACCGTCGAGCCGCGCAATGGCTTCGGCGAGATCGCGCGTCGCCGTGGTCGGCACGGTCACGGAGAGAGCGCGGACCGCCGCGCGAGGGAGCGCCGCCTTCACGGCCTCGACGAGCTCGGTGGTGCCCGCTCCGCCCAGCACCTCGCGCGGGTCGAGCCGCACGATCTCCGAGAGCGCGGCGCTCGCGCCGTCCGCCTCGCAAGCGCAGAGCTCACCAGTCGAGAAATCCAGCGCGGCAATGCCGACGCGTCCCGTCGCGGCGTCGACCTCGAGCGCCGCCATGAACAGGTTCTTGCGCGCGTCGACCGCGCTGTCGTCGTACGCGATAGCAGGCGTCGCGACGCGGACCACCTCGCGCGGGACGATGCCCTTCACGGTCGCGGGGTCGGCCATCTGCTCGCAGATCGCCACCTTGAAGCCCTGGTCGAGCAAGCGTTGCACGTACGACGCGCCCGCGTGGTGCGGGACACCGGCCATCGGGATGGGGTCGGGTGAGCCCTTGTTGCGGCTCGTCAGGGTGAGGTCGAGCACCTTCGCCGCGACGACAGCGTCGTCGAAGAAGAGCTCGTAGAAGTCGCCCATCCGGAAGAAGAGGAGAGCGTCGGGGTGCGCGGCCTTCGCGGCGAGATACTGCCGCATGCCCGGCGAATCCACTCCGCTCGCCTTCGCCATCGCGAGGAATGTCTGTCAGAAGTACGGAGCGCGCGCAACCGTGACGGCCCGGAGGTCGATGAGCACGAGCCCTTGCGAGGCGCCGTCGACCACCGCGAGCTGGCCGAGCGCCTCGATGAAGCGCGTCGACTGAGGGCTCACGGCCGTGCTGCCGCCGGCCACGCTCACGAAGAGCGACCGGAACTGACCGCGCGTCGAGAACACGTACTGCGTGTCGCGCGCCGGAGGGAGGCCGCTGTCGCCGCTTCGCATCCAGATCGCGAACATCGGGTTGCGCATCGCGAGCGGACTGTTGCGCTGCGATGGGAACGTGACGCCGACGCCGGGCGGGCTCGTGAACAGCCGAGCATTGAGCAGCGACTCGCGCGGATCGCACGAGGTCACGCAACGCCCGCCGTCACCGGTCGTGACGTGACTGAGGAAGCCGACACCTGCGCCGCCGCCCACCGTCGAGCCGACCGTCGACCAGAGCGCGCCGGTGCGCACGTGGAAGCGCGCCTGGTTGTGGAAGCAGCACTTCGCCATCTTGAGCGCGGCCGCGTTCGACGAGTCCTTGTAAACGACCTCGCGGTGACTGTTGGGCTCGGGCGTCGTGTAGTAGCGGCCAAGCACGACGTGATCGTCGTACGCCTCGACGATCGGGAAATCGCGCTGCGTGCTCTGATCGGCGGCGTTGCCGAACGTGCGGGCGCAGACGTCCTGCCGCTTCGCCGGCGTGTCCTGCTCCGGGCTCCAGCATTCGGTCTGGAACGTCCACCACGGGTCATCGGGCGGAAGGAGCTCCTCGGTGAGCTGGACGTAGTCGCTCATGAGCCGCTCGGAGCGCGCGGCGAGCGGGATGTTCCGCCTCGCGAGCGAGCGCGCGATCTCGGTGGTGCGCTCGACGCCGAGCGCCCAGTCCTCGACGCCCTTCGAGCAGAAGCGCGCCTCCGGCTGCTTCAGGGTGAGCGAGTTGAAGCCGTCGTCCGTCGTGATGGTCGCGGAGAGACCGTCGAAGCCGGGGAGCTTGCCCTCGTAGGTAACGGCCCAGTCCTGATCGATGTGCGCATGCGGGTCTTCGGTCGCGAAGGCCACGTCGAGCAGCGGCGTGTTCTCGCTACCGGGACCGATCTGCCCGAGGATGACCCCGTTCGCGGAGACCACCGGCGCGCCCTGGAGGCGCGGGATCTGCGACCCGGCGGTGACGTCGTTGTTGATGAGGACCTCCGAGCGCAGCGTGTGCGGCGAGGCCATCGGGAAGAACGCTTCGTTCGTCACGGCGAGGTTGATGAGAGCCGCCGTGCTCGCGTTGGGCGGGTTCGGCTCGTGGTACGGGTCGGTGTCGCCGGCCTGGGCGGCGGGCTCTGCCGGTGCGATGTCCGAGTGCGCGAAGGACATGTCCGCCGGACGACGGCAGGGCGCGTCCCAGTCGTCGACGTCGATGGGGAGCACCTGACCGTTGGCGAGCGTCGCGAAGCCGAAGATGCCACGCAGGCGCCGCGGTCCGATGGGGTCGCCGGGCTCCGCCGCGCTGGCGCGGTAGTAGAAGCCGAGGTCACCGCTGGGGTTGCCGTCGACGTTGTGGTTCGGATTGCAAAGGATGCCGGCCGAGGTGTTAATGAGCTGCTGGTCGCCGATGCGCGCGAGCGGCAGGTCATGCCGCGCGAACGCGACGGACACCGCCGGCGCGCTGAACGCGATGCGATCCGGCGGCTGGAAAGGGTTCAGCTCGGGATGCGGGCGCGACAGCGGCGTGCGCTGCATGGTCGCGGGATCGGTCACGTCGTAGACCATGATCGACCCGTCGTTGCGGTCGATGGCGTAGACGAAACGCTTGTATTCTCGGGTCGGCGGGGAGATCGCAATCTCCTTCACTTGCACGACGCGCGTGGGGTCGAGCTGGCTCGTGGCGAGGAGCGGCGCGAGCTCACGAGGCGCGTTCGGCGTCGAGAGATCGACGACGTGGATGAGCGGCAGCCCTTCGTCCGCCACGTAGATTAGCTGGTTGTCGCGCGCGATCGAGACGAGTCGCGGCGGATCGAGCGGACCGAAGTCGAGCGGGAGCGTGCCACTGTCGGCAGCGGCTGCTGCGTCGACCGTCGCGCATGTGCCGGCGTCGAGATCGATGTTGCCGCCGTCGACGCCGCCGTCGGTAGCGCGCGGTGCCGCCGCGTCTCCGCCGTCGACGACGTTCGAGTTGTCCTCGGTGCAGCACGGACGCGTGCCGCAGTGCGCGGCGAGCTGGGGTCGCAAGCACGTCAGGTCGGCGCCGCCGTCGACGTACTTCACGCCGTCGTCCCACTTCGGACCGGGCGCGAACGCCGCCGGCAGCGCGGTGGCGCCGGCGAGCTCGATGGCCGACGTGATCGGGCACGGCGCGAGCGATCCGGGCTCTAGGATCGGGCCGGGCCCCAGCGTCGCCTTCTCATTCGGCGCGAGGTCGGAGTCGAAGTCGGGCTCGTTCTTGAGCGGCAGCCGGCGAAGCCCGCCGCGCCGGAACGGTCGTGGATCGATGGTGACGATCTTTGCCGGGTTCAGCCGGTCGCCCGGCAGCACGACCACCAGCTCGTAGTCGGGGAGGTCGCTCGCCGCGCCAGCGTCGCCCGCATCACCCGCGCCGGCATCGCTCGAGCCGGCATCGAGCCCGGCGGGCGCCGGAGCGCCGCGACGCGGGATCACCGCCAGCGCACCGGGGTTCTGCGGGAGCGCGCACACGGGCCACGACGCGATGGTGACCGGCGACGGATCGTGCGGAAAGCGCGCGTCGGTGTCGCCAAGCAATCGACGCGTTGGAATGCCGTAAATCGCTGGCTTGTTGGCCTCGGCCGACGCGACGAACACCATTTTGCCGTCGGGCGTGGTCGCGACGTCGGTCGGCAGCGCGCCGACCGGAAGGAAGTTCACGCCGGGCGTCGCGCGGCTCTGATCGACGAGCGCTCCTGCGGAGAGGTTGACCACCGCCAGCTCGCCACGCGTGGTCTGCGTGACGAACGCGAAGAGCTGCTTCTGGAACTGGCTGCCGTCGATCGTTCCAGGAACCGGCGCGCATTGTTCCTGCGCGATGCCGCTCGGCTCCTTGAGGACGGGCGTCCCGTCGGGCTTCAGGTTGTTCCCGTCGGGGTTGTAGAGCTGCAAGCACGCGACATCCATGCGCTGCGCACGCTCGAACGTGCGGACGGGCACGCTCGTGGGAGTCTGCGAGCACGCAAAGAGCGGGAGGACGGCGGTGAGCGCGACGGCGGCGACCGCGACGACGACGGCGAGCACGACCTTGCGGCGGGGTGCGGAAGGCATCTCAGGATCCCTTGGGGGTCGTGGGACGCCCGAGCGTGAAGACGACGCGCTCGAACGTCGAGCGGTCGACCTGTGCGTCGTCGAGGTCGAGAACCTGGACGAACGAGTTCGTGAAGCTCGCGAGGTACGCGAACCGATAACGCCGGAGCCCCGAGCCCGCCGCTCGCGGATCGAAGGGAACCTGCGCGTGCGATGCGACGTCGACCATGTCGAACGGATCGAAGGCCATGGCGAACGGACCGAGCCCGACGCGGATGACGTTCTCGACCTGCTCGGTGTCGGGGTTGTAGACGAACACCGTCGCAGCGTCGAAGCACACGGCGAACACGCGAAGCCCGTACGCCCCGTCCCGCTCGACGACGGGCGCTAGATAGAGGCGCGACGGCCCCGCCGAGAGCGGGATCATGCTGTGGAGGAGCAGGCGATCGGGATCGAAGGTGTCGCTCGACTTCGTGCCCGCGCCGATCTCGCCGATGAGGAGCGATGCGGGCGAGCGGTTCGCGATGAAGACGCGCGCCGGCTTCTGACCGCACGCCTGGAGCTCGAGATCGACCGCGGACTGCGAACGTCCGGCGCCCGCCGCGAGGACCTTCGCCTTGCAGGCGAGGCGCGGTGTGGGGTCGATGACGATGCCGCGCGAGTCGGTGCCGCCTGCACCGATCGCCACAGGAAAACCGACCTCGCGATCGAGGAACGGACGGATGAGCGAGGAGCCCGTGAAGTCGCTCGCCGTCGAGGGGAGCGTGCCGGCGAACTCGTCCGGGTAGCGGCGGATGAGATCCACCTCGGGGACGGCACGGCTGGTCTGGAGGAACGCCGCGCGCGGAAATGCGTCGGGCGCGGTGAGGAACGCATCGCGATCGTGAGGGACGGCGGCGATGCCGATGCCGCCGAACGGGACGCCGTCGAGGACGAACTGCAAGAACGGGCTCGACGCGCCGTCGCTGCCCGTGGCGGTGTCCGCGTCGGTGCGGCGGAGACCCGTGGAGAACAGGCTGGTTTTCGTCTCGTTCTGATGCGTGATGAGGATCGACTCGCCGTCCTCGCTCATGGCGATACCGAAGGGCTCGCCCGGCATGGTCACGTGACGCGAGTTCCCCGTCTCGTCCGGATTCGAGCCGGCGCTGTGCGAGCCGCCGCAGCGACCCGTGCTGTCCTTCTCGCACTGGATGGTAAACGGGCCATACGGCGCCGCGGGATCAAGCGGCGCGATCGAGTCGGGCCCGTCGCGCTCGATGCTCGCCCACGTGAGCGAGGCGTTGCCGCGGACGGGCGCGAACAGACGATCGAAGCGGCGATTGCCGAACCCGGGACAGCCTGGCGTCGGCGAGGGCGACGCGCTGGCCATGGCCGGACGCGGGCACATGAGCGTATCGCCGCCGGCGCGCGCCGCCTGCGCGCTCTGCGGCACGAGCTTCGACGGCGGAGGTGAGAGCAGGAGATCGGTGGCGAACGCGCCGACGATGGCGGTGTCGCGGACGTAGAAGCTCGAGTCGACGGGCGGCGCGCAGGTCTGGCCGAGCGTGGGCAACGAGTCGGCGCGCGCCGTGCAAACCGCGCCGGTCTGGTTCTGCCGGTCGAGGATGGGGACGTTCGGCGCCCGCGGGTCACGGATGATGTCGAGAGTGTGCCGGCGAATCAGCGCGAGGTCGTAGGACTGGAGCGTGCCGCCGTTGAACTGGAGGTCGAAGTCCGAGTTGACCGCGTAGAGCACGGTGCCCCCGGCCGAGACCTGGAGGCCGACGGGGTAGTAGATGGCCTTGCCCGGAGGCGCGGTGCCGTCGCCGGTCGAGTAGCAGCTCGAGGTCCCCGCCGCGGCGCAGAACATCGCGCCCAGGAGGCCCAGCCACGCTCGCGAAACCACGGAATACCGGCCCATTCGGCGCGCAGCCTAGTGTCCCTCGTCCGCGGAACGCAACAGGTTACGAAGGCCGCGTGCGGATGGAGGAATCCGACGCCTTTGGGGCCTTTGGCGCCGTTAGCGGTTGCTCAGAGCTCCAGGATGATCACGCCGCGTTGCCCTTCGTCGGTCTCCTCGCGGCGCTTTGGCTGTGGAGGACCGGACGGAGAGATCGGCAGCTCGAGCTGGGGCTGCTCGTACTGCTTCCGCTCCTGCTCTTCGCGGCGGCGAATCTGTTCGATGATGAAGGGCGGCAGCATCAGATCGCTCTCCGATGGAAGCTAGCAATCGGGCCTAGTGGGTCAAGGGTGCGGCCACGCTGCGGACTGTGTCACTCGTCAGCTCTCCACCCGGTGATAGATTCCAGAGTACGGATGGGCAAGCAACCGGCGCACGAGAATCGTCTGACGCATGCCGTCGGGCGCCGCGTCATACGGACGAGCTCGATCCCGTGTCGCACCATCGCTGCCCTCGTGCGACTCATGAAACTAGCGGCAATCGTGACGTTTCTGCTGGTCGTCGGCCGGGCTGACCCCGCGCACGCCGCGCCTTTTGACCTCGCGGGAAGTGACTGGGAGGGGTGCGCGGAGCTGGTACGGCTGGCGCGTGCCGAGCTCGGCCCTCAACGTGTCATCGCGACTTCGCAGGTCGACTTCCACGAGCTCAAGCCCGACGACGGCCTCCTCCTCCTCTATCCGGAGAAGAACCTCGACGTGGACGAGCTGTCGAAGTTCATGCGCGCCGGCGGGCGCGTCGTCATGCTCGACGACTTCGGACGCGGCGACTCGCTGCTCCGGCACTTCGGCATGGAGCGCGTCGCCAGCCCGCGCCACCCTGCCGAGTTCCTGCGGAGAAATCCGCAGCTCGCCCTCGCCGAGCCCGCGAGCGCGCATCCCGTGGTGAGCGACGTCTCGCGCGTGGTCACGAATCACCCGACCGGGCTCTCGCATCCCGATCTCTCGCCGGTGCTGAAGATCCGCGGCAATGGCGAGCCCGACGTGATCGTGGCGGTGGCGGGCGCGGTCGGCCAAGGGCGCCTGCTCGCGGTCGGCGATCCATCGATCGTGATGAACTCCATGCTCCGCTACGGCGGCAACAAGAGCTTCGCGCGCGGGCTCGTTCGGTACAGCGTCGACCACGACTCGTGGGGCAAGCGTGGCGGGCGCCTCTTCATCGCGGCAGGAGGCTTCGAGCAGAAGGGAAATTACGGCGACGAGGAGAGCTCGTGGAGCGACTGGAAGCGCGGGCTCCTCGACGCGCTCGAGGTGCTACGCCACGACGGCATGCCCTCGTGGATCGCGTACGGGCTCGCCATCGCGGTCGGCCTCGCGCTCGTGGTGTGGGTGGGCTCGCGCGCGGGGCGCTTGCACAAGCCGATCACGCCGCGGTTCGTCAGGAAGACGCCCGCGGTCGCGCAGGGAGGCGTCGCCGGCCATGCCGCGGTCATCGCCGCTCCGCAGACCTCGCGCGTGCTCGCTGTTTTGGAGCTGAAAAGCGCGCTGGAAGAGCAGCTCACGTCGCTCCTGGGGTTACCGAAGGTCCCCGGCCACACCGAGCTGATGACGCAGGTGCAGGTCCGGGGCCTCCTCGATGCCGAAGGGATGGTCGCGCTCCGCCGGCTTCTGCTACGAATGTCCAACGTCGAGACGATGGTCGTCTTCCAGCGCAGTGGAGGGATGGTGCAGCCGATCCGTGACAACGAGGTCGTGTCCATCGCCCGGACGGTGAAGCAGCTCCTCGATGCTGCAGAGGCCTCCGCTCGCGATGACACGCGGGCTCCGGCATGAGGGCGCGCGTATGACGGCATCTATCGAAGGACGGCCGGGCGGCGGCGGGCACGAGATCGCGGCCGCGAAGGAGCGCATCGAGGAGCTCCGTCGCGAGGTGCAGAAGACGTACATCGGCTCGGCGCGCGCGCTCGAGATGATGATGGTCTCGCTGCTGGCGCGGGGGCACGTGCTGCTCGAGGGCGTGCCCGGCGTCGCCAAGACCACGCTCGTAAAGGCATTCGCGACCGCGCTCGGCTGCTCGGCGCGGCGCATCCAGTTCACGCCCGATCTCCTCCCCGCCGACATCACCGGCACCTACGTGCTGTCGCCGAAGGACGGGACGTTCAGCCTCCGCGCCGGCCCCATCTTCGCGAACGTGGTGCTCGCCGACGAGATCAACCGCGCGCCCGCGAAGACGCAGTCCGCACTGCTCGAGGCGATGCAGGAGCGCCAGGTCACCATCGAGGGCGATCGCTTCGAGCTGCCGCTTCCCTTCCTCGTCCTCGCGACGCAAAACCCGATCGACCTCGAGGGTACGTATCCCCTGCCCGAGGCGCAGATTGATCGCTTCCTCGTGCGCGTGGTGATGGGTTACCCGAGCGCGCGCGAGGAATCGCAGATGCTGCGCACGCACGGCATCGACCCGCCGACCCTCCGCGCGGTGCTCAACCCCACCGACGTCGCGGCGCTCCAGGCCATCACCGCGCGCATCCACGTCGACGACGATCTCCACGACTACGCCGTGTCGCTCACCACGTACACGCGCGCGCATCCCAAGGTGGCGCTCGGCGCGAGCCCGCGCGCGACGCTCGGCCTCGTGCAGGCCGGCAAGGCCCACGCGGTGCTGGCAGCCCGGAATTACATGGTCCCCGAGGACATGCGCGCGGTCGCCGTCGCGGTGCTCGCGCACCGGCTCGTGCTGGTGGCGGACATCGAAGGCGACGCGCGCGTGCGCGAGGCCATCATCGAAGAGGCCCTCGCGAAGGTCGGCTATCGGCGCGGCTTCCGCGCGGTCTGATGCAGCTCCACCCCACCCGCGCGACCTTCCAGGTCGCCCTGGCCGGGGCGGCGATGGTGGCGGTCGGCGTGGCAGCGAAGGTGGCGCCCGCGGTGGCCTTCGGCGGCGCGATGCTGCTCGCGGTGACGCTCGGGCGCGCGCTGGCGCTCTCGACGGTGACGCGCATCCGCGCCTCGGGCTTCGAGATGGTCTGGGCGACGACGCGCCGCGTGACGAAGGCGACGCGGGACGGCGAGATCATCCTCGAGGCCGAGCTCCGCAATCGCGGCTTCGACGATGCTCGCGGTGTCAACCTGCGCCCGGTCGCGTCGAGCATGCTCGACGTCACCATCCATCCTGCGACGCTCGATCTACCGGCAGCGTCGAAGGTGCGCTTCGAGATCCACGTGCGTGCGAAGCGCGTGGGACGCTGGGGCGTGCACGGCATCGCGCTCGAGGTGCGCGGCACGCCGCTCGGCGGTGAGGGCCTCTACGAGGTGCCGCTGATGTTCGCGAACCCCCACGGCGTCGAGGTGATGCCGAAGCCGCTGTTCGCGATGTTGCAGACTGCACGTGGTGGTCGCGCGCGCCGCGTGGCCGAGGCCGGTCGTCCCGCGCCGCTCGCCGGCGAAGGCGAGCACCTCAAGGAGCTGCGCGAGCACGTCGCCGGCGATCCCTTCAAGCGCATCGCGTGGAAGGCCAGCGCGCGACGCGGCCAGCTCCTGGTTCGGGAGATGGAACGTGAGGAGCGTGACATCGCGTGGCTCGTGCTCGACGCTTCCGTCGAGCTCTGGGCCGGGGCGCACGGTACGGCGCCGCTCGATCTCGCCGTCGACGAGCTGGGCGGCGTCGCCGCACGTCACATAGCGAAGGGCGATCGCGTCGGGCTGATCGTCTTCGCATCGCGTATCCGCACGTGGCTCGCTCCGGGCACCGGGCCGCTTCAGGCCTCCAAGATCAGCGCGGCCCTCGCGAGCGCCGCCAGCATGGTCGACGGTGATCGCTGCGAGCTCGACGAGGCGGAGCTCGCGCAGCGCGTCGCCGAGCATCTCCGTCCCCTCGATCCGCGCGCGCTCGCCGACGTGCCGCGCGGAAACCTCGAGGCGCTCTCGATCCGCGCCGAGGCGATGCGCTCGCGCGCTCCGTTCGCGCCCCGGCAACCGCTCGCGACCACGCCGCGCGAGCAGCGCTTCCGCCACTACCTCGCGTCGTTCGGCATCGAGGTGCCGCCGCGCGTCGACGGCGAGCGCGACAAGGCCGACCTCCAGCTCCGCGGTATTTTCGACAAGCTGGCACGCGAGAAGAACCCCAAGAAGCGCCCGAGCATCGTGCACGTCTGGGCGCCGCCGCCGGGGCCCGAGAGCCACATGGACGTCGCCGTCCGGAAGTTGAAGAGCCGCCACGTCGAGCTGCGCTGGACGATGCCGTCGTTCGAGCCGGGCCTCCTCGGTCGCGGTCAGGGCGCAGCCACGGTCGAGGACGTGGTGCTCGAGGCGGTACGCATCCGCGTGCGCGCGTCGCAGTCGCGCGCCGAGCGGGCGATGCGCGGCCTCGGAGTACGCGCGCGCGCCGTCGAGATCCGAAGGCACGGCGTCGGCGAGGATCGCAAGTGAGCGACCCGCGCGCGGTGCTCCGGCGCACGGGGCTCGCGCCGAAGAAGAGCTTCGGGCAGAACTTCCTCGTGTCGTCGCACACGGTCGACGCCATCGCGGCCGCGTGCATCCCCGACCACGAGGTGGGCCGCGCGCGCGTCCTGGAGCTCGGCGCAGGCACGGGCGCGCTGACGCGTGCCCTCGCGCTGCGCGCGCGATCGGTGGTGGCCGTTGAGCGCGATCGCGATCTCGTTCCGGTGCTGATCGAGGAGCTCGCGGATCTCCCGGAGGATCGCGTCCGCATCGTCGAAGGGGACGCGCAGACCGTGGATCCCCGAGAGCTCCTGGGCGATCCCGACGTCGAGTCGCCGCGCGTGCTTTGCGGCAACCTCCCGTACCAGATCACCGGACGGCTTCTCGAGCGCGCGGTGAACCACGCCGACGACGTCGAGCGCGTCGTCTTCATGGTGCAGCTCGAGGTCGCCGATCGCCTCGCCGCCGAGCCCGGTTCGAAGACCTACGGCGCGCTGACGGTATTCACGCGCGCCGCGTTCAAGTGCGCGAAGCTCTTCGCGGTGAGTCCCGGCTCCTTCCATCCGCCGCCCGACGTGACGAGCGCGGTGATCCGTCTCGAGCCGGAGCGCCCGCGTCGCGCCCAGGAGACCGACATGTTCCGCGCCCTCGTGAAGGGCGCCTTCGGCACGCGCCGGAAGACGCTACGCAACGCCTGGCGCGGCGTCGCTGACCTCGACGTCATCGCAGCCGCTGCCGCAGCAGCGGGCATCTCACTCGATGCGCGAGGCGAGACGCTCAGCGTCGACCAGTTCGCCGCGATGGCGCGAGCGATGGGCGACGGCGCGTGATCAGCTGGCGCGCGCCGACCACCGCCGCAGCGAGCGCTACGCTCTGCCATGTCCCGTCGGCGGACAGGCGCAGCAGTCCCGCGCCCGTCCAGATGTCGAGCATGGTCGGCACCGCCAGCTGACGGCGGCGCGTCAGCAGCGACCCGCCCACGCCGACCAGCACGCCGAGCGCAACGAGCAGCGACGCGCCCCGGCGGCGAGAAGCCCGATCGCAGCGCGCCAGGCAGCCGGGCGAGCGGTCCGAACCGTCAGGCTCAGTGCTCGTACGGCGCGCCGAGGTCCTTGAGGGCGCGGATGCCTTCGCGACGATTCGGATCGTTCGACGACGAGAGCTCGAGGAACAGGTTGTACGACTCGATCGCCTCCGGCTTGTGGCCGGTCTTGCGTTGCGCCTCGCCGTTCTCGAACGCCGCGCGCCCGAGCCAGCCCGGACGCGGCTGCGCCTTCTTGCCCTGCTCGACGGCGAACGCGAGGTGCCTCGCCGCCTCGCCGGCGTTGCCCCTCTCGAGGAGGTTCATGCCGTAGCG